>JAPSJG010000039.1 GCA_031178305.1 Sinorhizobium sp. | reverse complement strand
CCCAGTTCGAGGAAACCGTAGCCCGCCTGCGCATTGTCCCAGTTCGCCAAGGCGACGATCTCGAGACGGGGAAACGTCTGATCGAAGAACCACCGGACCGGCCGCCCGAGATAGCTTTGCCAGATCGAAAGAACGAAGTGCACGCAGGCATAGGCATGAACGGCGAGGAATTCCCGCGACTCCGGCGATATGCTGTCGAAATGTCGGTCCGGCCCGGCTTGTGCCGGCGGACGCGCGGCCCCGTCGAACGGCGGCAGCCAATCGAGGCCATAAGGTCGTTTGTCGAACAGCGGATCGACGACATACATCGTCGCATCGCTCGGTCCGGCCCCGATCTCATCCGCGGGGATCGGCAACCACACGCGGTCCGGTTGCTCGTATCCGGGGATGAACGGAGGTTGGGGGAATATCCAGAAGCGCGTACCTAAACGCGTGGCACCGGATTTGAGGGCCTCGTCACGAAGCAAGCGCATCGCACCTTTGCCCCCTCGATTGGAAAACCCGGCGGCTACAATTTATAAGTGTTCACTAATTTTATGTCAATGCCGCCGGCCTCAAGGTCCCTGAGGAAGGTATTGGTCGCGACCCATCCGGCATTCGGCCGCACCGCTTTCTCTTGCGCAAGCTCAGGCGCGAGCCGCAGCGCAGCGAGGGCATCCCGCCGCTTCTGCCCCACCATCTCATGGCGAAGCTGATGTATCCTCTCAACCGGCCAACCTGCCCTGCCCAGCACGGCCGCTAAGGTGCGGTCGCGGAAGTTGAGGCTTCGCGCGGTTGCCGTGAGTTCGTCGCGCTCGGCAGGCGTTATGAATTTGCCGCGCATCAAGGCGGAAAAGCTTCGCTGCAGATCGACAAGGGAGTCGGTCAGCGGGACAAAGCCGAGCTCCGGCGGTCCGGAATGGACGGCCACGGCATCGTCCGGAGCAAGTCTCCAGCGCCGATACCATCGGTAGATCAGGCCGGTGCCGATCATGCCGTAATCGTTGAGTTCCGCCGCTCTGAGCGCGCCCATGCTGGCGGCGCCGATCATTACGATTCCCTGCGCCATCGCCCAGAGGATTTCCTTGTGCCGAACGGCGGGCCGGTCTTCGAACTGGCCGTCGATCAGCACCATGGCGCGCGGGCGAAAGGCATGCGCGGCGAGCAGGATATCCCCTTGCGCGGCAGGTTGCAGGTAGATGGCGTCGAGCGCAAGCTGCGCCTCCGCGAGACGCAGCGTCGGACCAAGAAAGACCAGAATCGGACCATCGACCTTCGTGTCCGCCATCTTGCTTCTCACCGCAACTCGAAGAATGGACGGGCGCCGGCAAGGACGGTTCGCACGCATTCTACGCCGGTTTCATCATCCCTCCCCACCGGCACGGCCAGGATCGGACCCAAACCTGCGGAAGTGAGCCTGTCGATGAGCGATGCAAGGTCGCTCACCGCGCGCGGTTCCGCTGCCGCAGTGGTTGGTGGCGTCGCCTCGATGATGAGCTGGCGAGCCATCGCCACGACGGCGTCGCGGCTTCTCCTGTAGTGCCTGCGCGTTTGATCGTCGCGCGCGCCGGAGATTGCCCCCGCCCGTGCTGCGAGCGCCTCCAGCATGGCGCTAGAAGCCGCCGTCGCGAGGTTGGAGCCGGCCGCGTAGCCTTCGGTCGGGAGCGCCAGGATCGGCTCTCCGGCCCCTGTTTCGATCGTCTGGCACCAGACGACCGGAATGCCTGCCGGCGACGGGGCGAGCCAAAGCCCAAAGGAGACGCCGCAGCGACCGGCGACCGAACGGATGTGCTGGACCCCGTCGCCAAGACCGGTAGCGGCGATGCGCCTGCGATCGAAGAATCCGTGGGTCGCGAAAGCTCGGGCGATGGCGTCGCGCTCGATGCACTCGAACAATCCATGCAGGAACGCACGGCGGCCATCCCAGTGGCAGGCAAGGCCAGTCGTCGTTCGCACGAACAGGCCGTCATCAGCGGGAGGCGGATCGGTGTAGCATGTGTGCACCAGCTCCAGCGGGACCGGCAGCACGGACCCGCTGACGACATCGAAGCCCCGGATCCATCGTATCCGCTTCGACCGCCAGCCGTCCCCTCGCCCGCCCGCCAGAAGATTTTCGAACATTCCGTCGGCAAAACCGAGTTCTGCGGCGGTCGCGACAAATGTCCGCTCGGCCGGGATCGCCTCCGCAAAGTAGCGCTCGAGCGCTTCCATGACTGCGCCCACCGCTGCCTCCGCTTTCGAGATACCCCGCCCCAGGGCCGTCACCTCGGAGAGAGCGCCGGGCCGAACGGCCTGCACAACGGGAAGCCCAATGCGGTCAAGGCCGGTCAGGTCGCCGATCCGGGTTATCCGTGCACGCCGGCAGAGCGGCACGAGCCCAAGGAAGCGGCACTCCATTTCCTCTGTGCTCCGCTCCTGCACGAGAGGTGCGTGCAGACTGGAAACGATCGCCCCCCGGAGATCGGAAAGGGCTCCGTTGCAGTCCGGTCTCTCAGCCCCTGATGGCAACGCCAAGCTCCCAAATCGACTGCCTGGCGCGCCTTCGCAGGGCCTTTGCTCCCTGGTTTTCGGCGATTTCCACGGCGGAGCGCATGTCAGCGGCGAGCGCTCCCCCGCGCACGCCGGCACGCGCATGGAGCATGGCGCGACATCGGTGCAGTTCCGCCAGCCAATAGGCATGACCGGTCTCTTCGGCCCTTGCGATCGCCTCGTTTGCGACGTCGATCGCCGCTTCGAACTTGCCGGCTAGCCCCAGCAAGGTGGCGTGCATGTAAAGATAGATCGGCAGGTCCGCCACCGCACCGAGACTTCTCAGGAGCGTCAGCCCTTCACAGAAAATGTCGTGCCCGTGTTGAAGCGCACCCCGATGTGCTTCCGCCCAGCCGCCAAACAAACGAGACAAGCCGGACAAGGATTGCATCGCGTGCTTTCCGGCGAAATCCGCCATGCGTTCCGAGACATCGGCCAGTCGCTCGAAATCGTCGCGATAGAAGGCAGACACCGCTTCCGTATCGAGCGAATGCGCCTTGCTCGGCGCGTGTGCGATCCGGTCGACGAAGGCGATCATTCTCGCGAGCGCTGCGTCGGACGCTTTCGTCTGGCCGGTCAGCCACAGGGACAGCGCCAGCTGGCCAAGGCCGCAGACCTTCGCATCATGCCCCCCGAACTCCGTTCGGCTGTTCTTCGCCCTTCTTTCGTCATAGAGGCAGAGCCCCGCCCGGATCGCCTCCTGCGTCTCCCGATGCCGGCCAAGGTTGAAATCGATCGCCCAGATGCAATGATTGACCTGAAGCCGGATTTCCGGATCGTCGGCCTTCGCCAGCATTGACTGCACCTCGAGGGCGCGATCATGCATGACGCGAAAATCCGAACCGGTGAGCCACCAGCCCCAGTAGATCGGGAACCACTTGGACTGCTCCTCCATCGGCTGCCTGCGGGCGATCTCCACACCGTCTTCGTAAAGCTTGCGCGCAGGCGGTGAATTCAGTCCTACAAGTCCGGTCAGGATGGGGCCAAGCGCCGTCAGTGCCGAAAGCTGCAGCGGCTCGACCGCGCGGCCTTCGCCCAATTGCCCGCAAAGAACGAGAGCATGTTCTAGATATTGCCGCGCCTCGATCATCGCCGACCGGCTTGAGCTTTCCTTACCGGCCGCGATGAACAGTTCGATCGCCTCCGGCAGGAGCCCCGCCCGCTCCGCATGCTCTGCCAGCCTGCCCGTGTCGACCCAGGTCGCCATGCCGCGATTTTGTCTGACGGCGGCATAGAGCCGCCGGTGCAGCACCTGTCGCTGCTTGCGCAGCAGGGCGTTATAGATCGTCTCCTGGATCAGCACGTGACGAAAACCGTAGGCTGTGCGTCCTGGTGCTCTTACGTGCGTCAGGAACCCGGTCTCGCACAGCATGTCGGCTGCACTTGCGATCGCCTTCTTGCCAAAGTCGGGCAGCAGTGCGCGAAGCAGTGGCAACGTCGCCTGGGTACCGGCAACGGCCGCCGCCCGCGCCACGTCCCTCGCCGATCCGAGATGTTCCAGCCGGGCATCGAGAATGGCCTCGAACGCCGACAGATGGGCCGATTTGATGCTGTCCGAAAGGGAACTCTTGTCGACGCCGACCTTCTGCGCAACCCATTGGCAGATCTCTTCTATAAAAAGGGGAATGCCGCCGGAGATTCGTTCCGTCACCTCGAAGAGGTCGGGAAGCATTGCCAAGCGATGCTGCGGCCACTTCGCCTCTATCGCCCTTTTCGTCTCGTCGCGGTCGAGCGGCTGCAAAGACAGACGCGTGGGTCTTGCCGCGGCCAGCCATTCGCAAGGCACGCCGGGACGGGATGTAACGACGAGGAAAACCGGATATTGATCGATGATCCGCGCGACCTCGCCAAGCAGGTCTTGCGAGGTGGGATCGATCCAGTGGACGTCCTCCACGGCGACGACAACCGGCCCGTTGCGGCAGATTGCCGCCAGCGCGCGGCGCACGGCGCCATGCGCCCTTTCACGGATCGCCTTGGGGCTCTCGTTCGAAAGGAGCTGGCTCCGCCCCTGCGCGCCAAGGAGATAGGCGAAAACCCGCGTGACCTCCGTATCGAAGATGCCATTGCGTTCGAAAAGTGCCTGCACGGCGAATGCGGTGGGGCCGATCTGCCCACTCTGCGACATCGCAGCCGGGAAACTGTGCAGCAAAGGATGAAGCGTCGAGCGCAGCCCGCCCGGCAGGCACTGAAAGAAAAACAGCTTCGCTCGCCGGTCCCGTGTGCGCCTGCGCAGTTCGCGCAGCAGCCGGGACTTGCCGATACCCGCGTCGCCTTCGATGAGAATAGCGGCCCCATGCCCCGCAACCACGCGATCCCAGGCGCGGGCGATGGTCTTCAGTTCATGTTCGCGATTGATCAGTGGACCTGCAACCCTGCCGTAGGCGTAGAAGCGGTCGACCTCGATCTTGTGTCCGAGCGCGCGCCAGACCTTTTCCGGCTCGGCGAAACCTTTGAGCGCCTTGCTGCCCTGGAACACGAAGGCATGCGACCGCCCGGCGAGATTGCGCGTGTCCTCGGAAACGAGGACGCTATTAGGATCGGCTACGGCCTCGAGGCGGGCGGCCATCGCGAGTGCCGCACCGGTGACCGGCTCCTCCACTCCGCTGTCCTGCCACTGGTCGCGTACAAGCGCGATAGAGGTGGCAATGCCGACGCGAACGCGCAAGTCGTCCCGTCCGCCTTCACGGCCGACGCGCTTGCATGCATCGACAATCGCGAGCCCCGCCCGAATGGCAAGCGAAGCCGAATCCCTTGCATCGAGTCCGATCGGAAAGAGCGCCACTCCGCCGTCGCCCGCTTCGTGCTGCATGACGCCGGAGTGAGCGGCGATCGCCTGCTTCGCCGCCCGCTGAAACGTCGCCATCAATTCCTGGTAATCTTCGATATCCATGAGATGCAGGAGATCGGTCGATCCGACAAGATCGTAGCAAAGCGCCGTGACGATGCGCCGCTCGCCGGCATGCGTCGAAGAGCTGCCCGCGCGTCTCGCGCGGCTAACCGCTTTTCGTGGTGTGTTGGTCCGGCTCTCGCGCAGCATGCACCACCTCTGCCTTCGGCAACGCACTCGTCAGGCGTGCGCTTCGAAAATGTGAACTGAAAAGCGTTCTTGTGTTGTTGATGCCCCCGAGATGGCTCGCGTGAGGGTGCCGTCCGGGCCACGCTGCCAATATGTCAGGTGAAGGCTGACCGTCCGGCGGACAGATGTCAATCGGCGGCAGGTTGCATGCAACCGCTCGCTAGCAATCTAGCCGGAAGGCGGGTTTCGAAGCCGCGGACAAGGGTGAACGCCGGGCGGTCCGGTGAAAAGGGATCAACTTTTCCTTGTCGACGCCACTTCTATACTGGTTATAGTCGACCGCCGCGCTGCCTGTACCGCAAGAGGAAAAGCAATGCCGTCGACTGGACTGCTGATCAGCTTTTTGATCACCACTGCCGTTTTCGCTTATGTTCCCGGGCCAGCCATGCTCTACGCTGCAGCCCAGACGATGGCGCGTGGTCGCTGGTCCGGCCTGATGGCGGCGCTCGGTATCCATATTGGTGGTTATGTGCACGTCGCCGCCGCCGCAGCGGGACTTTCAGTCCTCTTTCACGCCATTCCTACACTGTATCTGGCCATCAAATTGGCCGGCGCTGCCTATTTGATCTGGCTCGGCATCTCCCTCTTCCGCGCCAAGACGCAGGGCCATGTCGCTTTCCCGCAGGCGCACGGCAAGTCCGGTCGGCGCGCGCTGCTCGAAAGCATCGTCGTCGAGGTCCTCAATCCCAAAACCGCAATCTTCTTCGTCGCCTTCCTGCCGCAATTCATCGACGCTGCTTCGGCTTTTCCCGTATGGGCGCAGTTTGTCGTCCTCGGAACGATCGTAAACCTGATGTTTACGTCGGCCGACATTGTCTGCGTCATGCTCGCAGGTGCCGTTGTATCAAGGCTGAAGCGCTCGTCGCACGCGCAGCGCCTCGTTCAGCGGGTCGGCGGCGTCACCCTCGTGGGATTGGGAACCCATCTTGCCTTCCAGAAAGGCTGATCAGCCCGGCTTCTCACCTGACGATCGTCAGCCGCTCCGCGGCGCGCGTGATCCCGGTGTAAAGCCAGCGCTCGCGCGTGTCGCGGAACGCCCAGCTCTCATCGAAGAGGACAACATTGTCCCATTGCGAGCCCTGCGCCTTGTGCACCGTCAGCGCATAGCCGTAGTCGAACTCGTCGTAGCGCTTGCGGGTGGACCAGGGGATCTCGCCGTCGACATCCTCGAAGGCCGCCTTCAGGAGCTTGATCTTCGCAGCACCCCGATCCATGTCGTCGTCTTCGGGCCGGATCATCAGGTTGATTCCCGGCTTCACGGTTTCCTTCGACGCACTCATCGCCTGCCAGAGCGAGCCGTTGAGCAAGCCCTTGGCCGGATCGTTCCTGAGGCAGACGAGCTTGTCGCCGGATTGCGGATATTCGCTGGTAAACCCCTTGAGTTCGCGCAGGCGCTGGTTATAGCGCCGCCGCGTCCGGTTGGTGCCGACCAGAACCTGATCGGCCTCCAGCACCAGCGGCTGCGTCACCTCGGCCTTCGAGATGACCCGCGCCGTGCCGTAGTCGCCATGTATGATCTCCTTGCCTTCGCGCACCTGCATGGCGAGCTGGATGATCGGGTTGTCGCGGGCCTGGCGGTGGATCTCGGTGAGCAGATAATCCGGCTCGTGATTGGTGAAATAGCCACCGCCCGATACCGGCGGCAATTGCCCGGGATCACCGAGGACGAGGATCGGCGTGCCGAAACTCATCAGATCCTTGCCGAGCGCCTCGTCCACCATCGAGCATTCGTCGACGATGATCAGCGCCGCCTTCGCGACCGGGCTCTGGCGGTTGATGGCGAACATCGGCGCGATCGACGTCCTGCCGGTCTGCTCGTCCTCCACCTCCTCCTCGCCCCGCGGCCGGTAGATCAGCGAATGGATCGTCTTGGCGTTGGAGGCACCTTTCGAGCGGAGCACCTGCGCCGCCTTGCCAGTGAAAGCGGCAAACAGCACCTCGCCATCGACATGCTCGGCGAAATGCCGCGCAAGCGTCGTCTTGCCGGTGCCGGCATAGCCAAACAGCCGAAAAAGCTGTGAGCGGCCTTCCTTCAGCCAGCGCGAAACGGCCTTCAGGGCCTCATCCTGTTGCGGAGCGAACTGCATGACACGCAGTGTCAGGATTCGGGGGCTCGACGCAAGCCGGATTTTCGGCCCCAGGCCTGTCTGAGTATTCGTCTGCTTTGGGCACGGAAATCGGCGCTTACGCGAAATCTTCTGCTGCGAAAGGCCGTCAATCGGCCACATGCGCTGCTTACAGCGCGCCATTCTTTGTCGACCCGCTGTCGCAGATTCTAGCAGTACATCTTGAGCCAGCGCGACCAAAGCTGCTAACCAGGCAGCGGTCGCAGACTGCGAGTGCGCAGCGCCCACGCGGCCCCTTGTTGGAGAATGTCCTTGAAGCCGGAACAGCCCGCAACGCCGGTGCCGCCAGACAAAACGGGGATTGGCCGCCTGCCGGTCCCCGCGCAATGGCTGTTGCTGGGGCTCCTCTCGCTCGTCTTTATTGTCGCCCTCGAGTCGATCGGTATCCCGGCCGGCCTGCTCCTGGGACCGATGGCTGCCGGTGCGATCATCGGCATGAATGGCGGCACGATCCGGCTGCCGCCTCAGTTCTTCTTTTGCGTGCAATTCCTCCTGGCGATGATGATTGCAGGTTCCATGCGGCCGGACCTCTTTGCCACCTTTTCCGGCAATTGGCCGCTCTTCCTCGCGGTGATCCTGTCGGTCATCGGTGTCAGCACGCTCTCCGGCTGGACGATCACGCGGATGCGCATTTTACCCGGCACGACGGCGATCTGGGGATCGTCGGCGGGAGCTGCCTCGACCATGCTGCTGATGGCCGACGCCTATGGCGCGGATGTGCGGCTCGTCGCCTTCATGCAATATCTGCGCGTCGTCTTTGTCGCCAGCGCCGCCGCCATGGTCGCCCATCTCTGGGTTAGCGGCGCCGGGTCCGAGCCCTCGGTCGGCTGGTTTGCTCCCGTCGAGGCTTTGCCTTTTCTTGCGACACTCGCCGTCGGCATAGCTGGCGGCTTCCTCGGCAAGCTATTGCGCATACCGGCCGGCGGCTTTCTCATCCCCTTCCTAATCGGTTCGGCGCTCAATTTAAGCGGAGCGCTGACCATCGAGTTGCCGCAATGGCTGCTGGCGCTTTCCTTCGCGCTGCTCGGCTGGAACATCGGACTGGGCTTCACCCGCCCGATCATCGCGCATGCCCGTCGTGCACTGGTGCCGACGATAATCTCCATACTCGTGCTGATGGCCTTTTCCGGATTGCTCGCCGTGCTGCTCATCAAAGCGGCCGGTATCGATCCGCTGACAGCCTATCTCGCCACCAGCCCCGGAGGCCTCGATTCGATCGCCGTCATCGCCGCCTCCAGCAATGTCGATCTTCCCTTTGTCATGGCGCTGCAGACGGCTCGCCTGCTGATCATTACGCTGATCGGCCCGACGCTCGCCCGCTTCGTCGCCGATCGCGCCTGAACGGGTGGCGTTGGCGTAAGGGGGTCTCCCTCCGTGAATAAACGGCAATCCACCGCAAGGCCACGGCCGCGTTGGGAATAAATCCGCCACCTCCGGTGTCTTCTCATCTGCGAACCAGCTTGAACCGGTTCCGCGCCTCCGCGCGGGCGCCATGGAACGACCGAGAGAGGAAGGAAGATTCCCATGAGAACCTTTGCATTAGCCATTGCCATCTCGTTTGCCTCTACTGCCGCGGCTTTGGCGGCCCCGCCGGTCAAGACGGTCGAGAGCGAAAAAGGTCCGGTCCTTGCCGCGGCAAACGGCATGACGCTTTACACATACAGGGACGACCAGAAGGGTGTTTCGACCTGCTATGATCAATGCGCAAAGGATTGGCCGCCATTCCAGGTCGAAGCCGATGCTGCAGCCGAGGGCGCCTATTCGATCGTCGAGCGCAAGGATGGCAGCAAGCAGTGGGCGAAGGACGGGATGCCGCTTTATTTCTGGGTAAAGGACAAGAAGATGGGCGACGTGACCGGTGACGGGGTAGAGGGCGAATGGGATGTCGCACGGCCGTGACGGTCCGGGATCGGGTGCAGAGGCGCAAGCCTCTGCACCCGCCGACTTCGAGGCAAGTGTACTCGCCCTGATGCCGGCGCTCAGGCGCTATTCGCGAAGTCTTGCCCGCTCGGATTCCGACGGCGAGGACCTGCTGCAGGATTGTGTAGAACGAGTGCTGGCGCGGCGATCGCAATGGCGAGGCGTGAACTTGCGCGCCTGGGCTTTCACGATCATGACCAACCTCTATCGGAACCACCATCGGCGCCAGACGCAGCATCCCGAGGTGGAACTCGAGGATTGCCTTGCCGCCGAGGAAACGAGCGCCGACCCGATCCAGGGACGCCGTCTCGAACGCGCGCTTGACCGGCTTTCGGCGGAAAACCGCTCGGTGCTGATGCTGGTGGTGATCGAGGGTTACCGCTACCAGGACGTGGCGGAAATGCTGGCGATCCCTATCGGAACCGTAATGTCACGCCTGTCGCGCTCCCGCCGGCAGCTTGCCGAAGCGATGAAGGAAGACAATGTGATTTCCCTGCGGAGACCGAAATGACGGATGGATTCAACACCGTCTCGGAAGACGAATTGCACGCCTATGTGGATGGCCACTTGAGTGAGCCCGAACGGGAACGCATCGAGGCATGGCTGAAAGCGCATCCCGCAGAGGCCGAGGAAGTCCGTCAATGGCAGGCGCAGGCGGCAGCGCTGAAGCAGCATTTCGCGGACTATGCCCGCAGCGATGCAGGCGATCGCGCGCTGCTCAACGCCCACGGCCAGGTGAGGGCAACACCCGCATCCGCAGCGGGGCCGGCGCTTCGGCGTGTCGCCGCTGCTCTTCTGATCTTCGTCGCGGGCGCCTTCACCGGCGCCTACGCCCCGCGCCTCGTCGCGCCGATCGACCCGCGCGCCTCGAGCACCGACATCGACTCCCTGTCGGAGCAGGCGCAATCCGCCTTTCTCGTCTACGCCAGCGAAGTGCGCCATCCGGTAGAGGTCGGCGCCGATCAGCAGGCGCATTTGGCGACCTGGCTCGGCAAGCGGCTCGATTACGATCTCAAGCTTCCTGACTTGTCGACGCTCGGCTTCTCGCTCGTCGGCGGCAGGCTCATTCCGGTCAACGGCGCGGCCGGCGCCATGCTGATGTACGAGGACGCAACCGGACGGCGGCTCACCGTGCTGCTCGGCCGCAACCCGCAAAATCGCGAAACGAGCTTCCGCATCGCCAGCCATGCCGGCGTCGAAACCTTCTACTGGATCGACCGCGAGATCGGCTATGCGGTAACTGGCGAGGTCGCGCGACACCTTCTGCAGAAGGTCGCCGAGGAATGCTACAGGCAGTTCGAGGGGACGTCGGCATCGTGATTGAGATGAGGGTAATGATACTACCCACTCTGACCTGCCGGCCCATCTTCCCCACAAGGGGGAGAATCCGTGTGGAACCGCCGGCGCCCAAGAGGCCCAGCATTGGAAAAGCCTTTCTTTTGAATGATCGGTTAGCCGCGGGTCGATCTCCCCCCTGGTGGGGGGAGATGGCCGGCAGGCCAGAGGGCGTCGGCTCGCGCGATTACCTCAGCCGGATCATCCCTGCCGCAGAGGGTCGTTTTCCAGCAGGATCGGCTTTCCATGCGGCGTCGCTTCCGCGGCACGCTGCCAGCTGCGGGTTAGCGCTTCGAGCTCTTGATCGGAAGCGACCGACAACCGCGTCAGCAGCCGGCTGAGCGCCGCGACCCAGCAGTCGTAATAATCGCTGCCGTCTGCCCTGCGGTCAGGCTTGTGGAGCTCGGCCGACAAGGCCTCGGCCCAGTCGGCCCAGGAAAACATGCCTTGCTCATGAAGCCGCACGGTCATCGCGAAGACGGTCGCCTGCCACGGTTCGGCGAAGACCGGCTCGCCGTCGGCGGATTTCGGCAGCCCGAGTGAAGCGGTCAGTGCGGAATGAGGAAAGGTGGACCCCGGTTTTCCGCCCGCATTCCGCCCCACCGGTTGTGAAGCCGTTTTACACGCGCTCAAGATAGCTCTCCCAGGCATCGATCGAGACGGTGAGCGATGGGTCCGCGCCCTCGCCCCAGATCTCAGGCCCATCGAACACGACCGTATAGACCCATTGCGGGTTCTCGCCTTTTCCATGGGCATTGTCGTCCGGAAAGACGTAGCTGCCCTGCACGGCTTCCACTGTGCCGGTCTTGGCGCGCGCGTAGCGCGGCAGCCGCGTATGCGTCTCCGGATTGAAGTTCCGCGTGCGCACCTTCTCGCCGACCGCGAAACGGGGCGGCCCATCGACCGGCCGATCGCAAGGGCCGCCTTTGGCAAGCACGCTGGCAACCATCTCCGCCTTCAGCACCCGTTTCGGTTCGCGCCCATGCTCGAGACTGTGGCCGGCGTCGAGCTCCGCTTGCGTCAGGAAGCCGTGACGTTTCAACAGTGTCTCGAGCGCCCGTGTCCAGATTTCGTAATAGCTTGCGGAGAGATAGACCGCCGGCTGAAGGCTTTCGCGCGCGTGCCGGCTTTCGTCGATCGTCCAGGCGCCGAAGGCGCCGCAGGAGAGCGTTACCCCGAGCGCCCGCTTCTCCCATTCGGCATGGAAAATGGGTTCGTCCTTTTCCGGCGCGACCGGGCCGAAGCCATGGAAGCCGCCAAGGTCGTGTGGCCCGTTCATCGTGCCGCCTCCGGTGAAAGCGCAAGCCCGGTGCCGATCATCGAGTCGCGCGTGACGAGATCTGCGAGTTTCTCTTCACTGATACCTTCCGTGCCGTGCGGCCGCTCCGGCACGACCAGATAGCGCAGCTCTGCCGTCGAATCCCAGACGCGGATCCTCTTCTCCGCCGGCAGGTCGATACCGAATTCGGCGAGCACGCCGCGCGGATCGATGACGGCGCGGGAGCGATAGGGCGGCGCCTTGTACCAGACCGGCGGCAGCCCGAGCACAGCCCAGGGATAGCAGGAGCAGAGCGTGCAGACGACGAGATTGTGCGTGTCGGGCGTATTGAATACGGCGCGCATATGCTCGCCCTGCCGACCGGTGAAGCCGAGACTTTCGATCGCCGCCGTCGCATCGCGCTTCAGCCATTCGGCAAAATCCGGATCAACCCACGCCTTGGCGACGACCCGCGCCCCATTGCGCGGCCCCACCTTCGTCTCGTAGGTCTCGACGATCGCATCGATCGCCGCCGGGTCGATCAGCCCCTTCTCCGTCAGCACCGTTTCCAGCGCCTTCACCCGCGCTTCCATCGCGGTGAAGTGGTTGTCGTGATGATGGTCGAATCCATCGGCATGATGGTGCTCGGACATTCCATGGGCCCTCCACTGGAAACGCCACCCTTTCTAAGGCATTAGCCCGGTCCGCGGAATCGATTTCTGAACGATATGCGATCGAGCTCGTCTTGCGGAAACGGCTGTTCGCGAATGCCGGTTGAGACTTGTCGTTCAAATTTCTGCAGAGCCTAAAGCGGGTCGCGACCTTGCACCGCTTCCGCCAGCCTTTGACCGGCTCTATCGCTCCGGTTTGCCTTCGGATTTCCGGCGTTCTTCGCCGTCATCGCCATATCTGGCTGATGCTGACGAAACCGAACATCGCCCTGTT
>JAPSJG010000483.1 GCA_031178305.1 Sinorhizobium sp. | reverse complement strand
ACGGCGTTTTCGATCCCCGCCTGGTGCAGCGCGATCACGTCCATGTAGCCCTCGACGGCAAGGATCGTGCCGGCGCCATCCGCGCCTTGCGCCGCCCGGCGGGCGCGCGCGAAATTGAAGAGCACATTGCCCTTGTGGAAGAGCTCGGTTTCGTTCGAGTTCAGGTATTTCGCCGCTGCGTCCGCCGCCATGGCGCGGCCGCCGAAGGCGATCACCTTCTCGCGCGCCGAAAGGATCGGGAACATGATGCGATCGCGAAAGCGGTCGTAGGAAACCGGAATGTCCGGACCATGCACGACGAGGCCGCAGGCCTCGATCTGCTCCTTGCCCACGCCCTTGCCGGCGAGAAACTCTTTCAGCGCATTGCGGCTGTCGGGGGCATAGCCAAGCCGAAAGGTCTCGATCGTCCGCCCAGTCAGGCCACGCTCGCGCAGATAGGCGCGCGCCTTGGCGCCGTCGGCCGTCTGGAGCCGATCCTCGAAAAACTGGGTCGCCAACTCCATCACGTCGAGCAGGCTCGTGCGCTCCGTTTCGCGCCGCTCGGCCTCGGGATCCGGCTGTGGCATCGGCACGCCCGCCATCTCGGCAATCTGCTGCACCGCTTCGGGAAAGTTCAGCCCTTCAAGGTCGGTCAAGAAGCGGAAATGATCGCCCGAAACCCCGCAGCCGAAACAATGATACCGGCCCTTGCGGTCCTCGCAATGGAAGCTCGGCGTCTTCTCGCCGTGAAACGGGCAGCAGGCCCAATAGTCCCCTCGCGAGACATTGGTCTTGCGGCGATCCCAGGTCACGCGCTTGCCGATCACGTCCGATATCGGGACGCGGTCGCGGATCTCGTCGAGAAAGGACGGTGAAAAGCGCATGGGTTTCCTCTGGCCGACACCCCCTATAAGCGGGAAGCCGACAGTATGCCACAGCGCGGCACCACCTTGCCCGCTATTCACAGGCCGCGCGCTAATGCCGGGCCCGGCTCAATGCCGGCCCCGCCGCTTCTCAATTCATCGCTGGGAGGAAGTGAAGGCGGCCCGCCCAATCGAGCGGGCACGACCTTGTCTCGATAAGCCTTATTTCAACAGGTCCTTAACGACGCCGGACGCCTTGCCGAAGTCCATCTGACCGGGATAACGCTCCTTCAGCGCGTTCATGCACTTGCCCATGTCACGAAGGCCATGGGCACCCGTGTCCTTAACGACCGCGGCGCAAAGCTCCTTGACCTTCTCTTCGGAAAGCTGCTCGGGCAGGAACTCGCCGACGATGGCGATTTCCTGCCGTTCCTGGTCGGCAAGCTCCGGCCGGCCGCCCTCGTCATAGACGCGGGCCGATTCCTCGCGCTGTTTGATCATCTTCGCGAGGATCTGCATGATTTCCTCGTCGCCGACCGGATCCTTGCCCTGGCCGCGATTGGCTATGTCGCGGTCCTTGATCGCCGCCTGGATCAGCCGGACGGTCGAGGTGCGCCGCGCATCCTTTGCTTTCAGTGCTTCTTTAAGTGCGTTTGCGAGTTGCTCGCGCATGTCTTTCTCCATGTCGAAACCGGCCCCTTAATCTGCATTCGGAACCGGTTCGATTGCGTCATTGTTGTCGCTGTCTTAAACCAGCGCGGCAGGTGCGATCAAACGGAATACGCAACTTATTGAATTACAAGCAACTTTAATTCGCGGCAATTCGCGAGCTGCTGGTTGACCCCGTTCGAGCCTTTGGCTATTTTCCGTCACCTGCACCACATCGGCATGAGAGTTTTTCGCGGGGGCTCCCCGCGCGTCCATGCCTGAGCATATGAGATGGCGATATATCGGCCGGCTTTCAAGCCGCGCCGTCTGCCGCAACGGGATAGGAACGATGACCGCGACACCCGCATGGACAATCCAGAAACCCACTGCCCTGCTCGTTCTGGCCGACGGCACGGTGATCGAAGGCAAGGGCATCGGCGCGACCGGAAAGGTCCAGGCGGAAGTCTGCTTCAACACGGCCTTGACCGGCTATCAGGAAATCCTGACCGACCCTTCCTATCTCGGCCAGATCGTCACCTTCACCTTTCCGCATATCGGCAATATCGGCGCCAATGACGAAGACATCGAGGACCTGACCCCGGCCGCCCGCCACGGCGCTGTCGGCGTCATCTTCAAGGCCGACATCACCGAGCCCTCCAACTATCGCGCCGCCAAGCACCTCGATGCCTGGCTAAAGGCGCGCGGCATCATCGGCCTTTGCGGCATCGACACCCGGGCGCTGACGGCCTGGATCCGCGAAAACGGCATGCCGAATGCGGTCATTGCCCACGAGCCGGCCGGCGTCTTCGACGTCGACACGCTGAAGGCGGAGGCCCGAGCCTGGAGCGGTCTCGAGGGCCTCGACCTCGCCAAAGTCGCGACTTCCGGCCAGTCCTACCGCTGGAGCGAGAAGCCCTGGGTCTGGAATGAAGGCTATTCGACGCTCGGGGAGACGGACGCCGCCTATCACGTCGTCGCCCTCGATTACGGCGTCAAACGCAATATCCTGCGCCTCTTCGCCGGCCTCGACTGCCGGGTCACGGTCGTGCCCGCCCAAACGAGCGCCGAAGAGGTGCTGGCGCTTGAACCCGATGGCATTTTCCTTTCAAACGGCCCCGGCGACCCGGCCGCGACTGGCGAATATACGGTCCCGGTGATCCAAGACCTCCTGAAGACCGACATACCGGTCTTCGGCATCTGCCTCGGGCATCAGATGCTGGCACTGGCGCTCGGCGCCAGGACCGAAAAGATGCATCAAGGCCACCACGGCGCCAACCACCCGGTCAAGGACCACACGACCGGCAAGGTCGAGATCGTGTCGATGAACCACGGCTTCGCAGTCGATTCGAAGTCGCTCCCGGAAGGCGTTGAAGAGACTCACATTTCCCTCTTCGACGGCACCAATTGCGGCCTGCGCGTCGCCGGCAAGCCGGTCTTTTCCGTCCAGCACCACCCGGAAGCCTCCCCCGGTCCGCAGGACAGCCACTATCTCTTCCGCCGTTTCCTGAACCTCATCCGCGAGAAGAAGGGCGAACCGGCATTGGCTGAGCGTTGAGAGAGCTGTAGCGCGTTCCCCTCTGGCCTCTCGAAGAGGGAACGGCGCTAACCCCCTCTGGCCT
>JAPSJG010000482.1 GCA_031178305.1 Sinorhizobium sp. | reverse complement strand
TCGCGCTTCGTCTTCGACAAACAGGGCTTCTACAGCACCTACGAGAATTACGGCGAAAAGTTCCGGGAATATGTTGTTGCGACGTTGACGGCCACATATCTCAGGGACAAGGCCGAATTCCGTCGTAAGCTCTACGGTCTCGAAGAGGAATAGAAGATGTTCGATCCGTTCGTTGCGTTCTTCCAGCGTGTTTTCACCGCGATCGGCCGTGGCATCGGCCTGGTGGTGGCGTGGCTTCTCTGGCCCTTCGTCGCGCTCGGCACCTGGTACCGCGGGAGAAGCTGGATTATCAAGGGACCGATCGCCCTGCTTCTGCTCGCGCTCGCCCTCTTCTACGGCTATTTCGTGTGGCAGACGCAGGCGTGGACGAATTTCGATCCGGATTACGTCGAACGGTATAAGCTTGCCCAACGCAAGACGCCGGCGGGCTCGCCGGTAAGCGGTCCGGGGACGACGACCACGGGGCAGTCGGCGCAGGTGACCCCCGCCAACCAGGCCGCGATGGATGCAGGGACGTCGACGACCGAAGCGCTCGCCGTGGCGCAGCTGCCCGCCGGGACCGCTTGCCAGCCCTCGGCGATTGTCGCTGTCGCGGCCGATCTCATCGACTTCAATGTCAACCAGAACGCCTGGATCTCGTCGATGCTTGCCTACAAGCTCGGCCTCTTCGGGCTCGACTGGGACGATACGCCCTGGCTCGACAACAAGGCTTCCTTCCAGCGCGGCATAAACCAGGCCGTGCGCCGCACGGCGGTGGAGTTGGTGGACTCGCTTGGTCGGGTCCGCGGGACCTCAGGTGTCAACAACGACCTGCAGAGTGCGCGCGGCAACATCCAGTTCGATGAGGAAACCTGGTATTTCGGCATCAGCCCATTCGGCCCAAAGACGCCGACGCCGAGCTTCTATCGCGCCGCCATGCGCGACCTTAACAAATTCAACGTCTCGCTCGGCAAATGCGAGGCGATTTTCGATGGCCGGTCGGACAATCTGGTCGAGTTCCTCGACCGCATTGCCAATGACCTCGGCAATACCTCGGCAATCATCCGCGAGCGCTCCGAATTTCATAATGGCGGCTGGTTTGACACGCGGGCCGATGACCGCTTCTGGTTCGCCTTCGGCCAGCTCTACGGCTATTACGGCATTCTCTCGGCGGCCGGCGCCGATTTCGAGAACGTGGTCGCGCAACGCGGACTGACGCCGATCTATACGGAGACGCTGAAGCAGCTTCGCGCGGCACTCCGCATCCAGCCTCTGATCATCTCGAATGGCCGCGAGGACGGCTGGATCATGCCGACGCATCTCGCAACCATGGGCTTCTACATTCTGCGCGTCCGGTCCAATCTCGTGGAGATGCGCGATATCCTTGCCCGCTGACGGGCTTCGTGCCAGCTTAGGCACAAGGGCGCGCATTCGGCGGAGGAGGCTGGATGCGCGCGCCGCGCCAAAACAAATGAGGGGGGATCATGGGGGAAGTCAAAACCGACATCGAGATCGCGCGTGCCGCGAAGAAGCAGCCGATCCTGGAGATCGGCGCGAAGCTCGGCATCCCGCCCGAGCACCTGCTCCCCTATGGCCATGACAAGGCGAAGGTGAGCGCCGAATTCCTTGCCGCCCAGAAGGAAAAGAGGAACGGCCGCTTGATCCTGGTGACGGCGATCAACCCGACGCCGGCGGGCGAGGGCAAGACGACGACGACCGTCGGGCTCGGCGACGGCCTCAACCGGATCGGCAAGAGGACGATCGTCTGCATCCGCGAAGCCTCGCTCGGCCCCTGTTTTGGCAGCAAGGGCGGTGCTGCCGGCGGCGGCTACGCCCAGGTGGTGCCAATGGAGGACATCAACCTCCATTTCACCGGCGATTTCCACGCCGTTACCTCGGCGCACAACCTGCTGTCGGCACTGATCGACAATCATATCTATTGGGGCAACGAACAGGCGATCGATATCCGCCGCATCGCCTGGCGGCGAGTGATGGACATGAACGACCGGGCACTTCGCCAGATCGTCGGCGCACTCGGCGGCGTCGCCAATGGCTATCCGCGCGAGACGGGTTTCGATATCACGGTCGCCTCGGAGGTGATGGCGATCCTGTGTTTGGCGATGGATATCAGGGATCTCGAACAGCGCCTCGGCAGCATCATCATCGGCTACCGGCGCGACAAGAGCCCGGTATATGCCCGCGACATCAAGGCGGACGGGGCGATGGCCGTTCTCCTCAAGGACGCGATGCAGCCGAACCTCGTGCAGACGCTCGAGAACAATCCGGCCTTCGTGCATGGCGGACCCTTTGCCAATATCGCCCATGGCTGCAACTCGGTGGTGGCGACGGCGACCGCGCTGAAGCTTGCCGATTATGTCGTGACGGAAGCCGGTTTCGGTGCCGATCTCGGGGCGGAGAAATTCTTCGACATCAAGTGCCGCAAGGCCGGCCTCAAGCCGGATGCCGCGGTGATCGTCGCGACCGTCAAGGCGATCAAGATGAATGGCGGCGTGAAGAGGGAGGATCTCGGCAGGGAGAATGTCGAGGCATTGAGGAGGGGATGCGCCAATCTCGGGCGGCACGTGCAGAACGTCAAGAAATTCGGCGTGCCGGCCCTGGTTGCGATCAACCATTTCACGACCGACACGGAAGCCGAGATCCAGGCGATCAAGGACTATGTCAGAACGCTCGGCTCCGAGGCTGTGCTCTGCAAGCACTGGGCCGACGGTTCGGCCGGCATCGAGGAACTCGCGCACAAGGTCGTCGACCTCGCCAATGCCGGCCATTCGCAGTTCTCGCCGCTCTATCCCGACGACATGCCGCTTTTTGAGAAGATCGAGACGATCGCAAAGGACATTTACCATGCGGGAGAAGTGATCGCCGACAAGTTGGTGCGCGACCAGCTCAGAACCTGGGAGGACCAGGGCTACGGCCACCTGCCGATCTGCATGGCTAAGACGCAATATTCCTTCTCCACCGACCCGAATCTGCGCGGCGCGCCGAGCGGGCATACGGTGCCGATCCGCGAAGTCCGCCTTGCGGCCGGCGCCGGCTTCGTCGTCGTCATCACCGGTGAGATCATGACGATGCCGGGCCTGCCGAAGGTGCCGTCGTCGGAGAGAATACGGCTCAC
>JAPSJG010000481.1 GCA_031178305.1 Sinorhizobium sp. | reverse complement strand
CTGCATCGTGAGCTACGAGCGGAGCTTCATGCGCCCAGTATTCGAATAAGTACGCGATAGCCACACTGGCTTTTTCGCAAAAAACATCGCCGATGCGCACGGTCGGCATTTTGCTTTTCGGCGGCGCGCGCTAAACAGGGCTAGCTGTTAGGAAGAAGCCCATGACACTCGCAACCCTTCTCGCCTATAGCGGCGCCCTCTTCATCGCTGCGGCCATCCCGGGGCCCGGCGTAACGGCGGTCGTGGCGCGGGCGCTCGGGTCCGGTTTTCGCGAGACCTTCTTCATGGGCCTCGGCCTCATCCTCGGCGATATTCTCTATCTGACGGCCGTCGTGCTCGGGCTGGCCTTCATCGCCCAGACCTTCACGACCGGTTTTTTAGTCGTGAAAATCGCCGGCGCGTTCTATCTCTGCTATGTCGCCTGGAAGCTCTGGACCGCCGGACTGCTGCCGCAGGAGGTGGAGGCACGGAAATCTGCAAGTGCCGCGATGTCTTTCCTTTCGGGGCTGCTGGTGACGCTCGGCAATCCAAAGACGATGCTGTTCTACGTGGCCCTGGTACCGACGCTGATTGATCTCGCCTCGATCGGCATCGAGGACTACGGACTACTGCTCGCTGCCACTTTCCTCGTCCTCTTGACAGTGCTGCTGCCTTACATGCTGCTCGCCGCACGCGCCCGTGCCCTTCTGAAGCAGCCCAAGGCACTGACGGCGCTCAACCGCGCAGCCGCCGGCATTCTCGCCGGCACTGCGGCCTATATCGCCACCCGCGCCACCTGAAAAAAGATTTCCCAACCGGCGGTATTATAACCGTTTTTTGCCTCGGCTGCCCGTTTCCACGGCGTTCGCGCTCTGGCTTGGCCCGATCAATCTTCCTATGCTTGCGACAACCATTTCAAAAGAAAGGGAGAAACGAAATGCCCGAAGCGCGCAAGCCCGGCCGCGGCCGCATCTATTCCTCGATCACCGAAACGATCGGCGACACTCCCATCGTGCGGCTGGACAAGCTTGCGAAGGACAGGGGCGTGAAGGCGAACCTGCTCGCCAAGCTCGAATTCTTCAACCCGATCGGCTCGGTCAAAGACCGGATCGGCGTCGCCATGGTGGAATCGCTCGAGGCTCAGGGCAGGATTGCCCCCGGGCGCACGACGCTCGTCGAGCCGACCTCCGGCAATACCGGCATCGCGCTTGCCTTCGTCGCGGCCGCCAAGGGCTACAGGCTGATCCTCACCATGCCGGAGACGATGTCGGTCGAACGGCGCAAGATGCTGGCGCTGCTTGGTGCGGAGCTGGTGCTGACGGAGGGCGCCAAGGGCATGAAGGGTGCGATCGCCAAGGCGCAGGAATTGGTCGAGACGCTGCCCGATGCAATCATCCCCCAGCAGTTCGAAAATCCGGCCAACCCGGAAATACACCGCAGGACGACGGCCGAGGAAATCTGGAACGACACCGAGGGCGCCGTCGATATCCTCGTTTCCGGCATCGGCACCGGCGGCACGATTACCGGTGCCGGTCAGGTCCTGAGGGCGCGCAAGCCGTCTGTGAAGGTAGTCGCCGTCGAACCCGAAGAATCGCCGGTCCTTTCCGGCGGCGCACCCGGCCCGCACAAGATCCAGGGCATCGGCGCCGGCTTCGCCCCTCCGATCCTCGACACCTCGATTTATGACGAGGTGATCACTGTCAATGCCGGCGAAGCCGTCGAGGCCGCACGCCTAGTCGCGAGGCTCGAAGGCGTGCCGGTCGGCATCTCCGCCGGAGCGGCGCTCCAGGCGGCGATCGAGGTCGGCCAACGTCAGGAAAACGCCGGCAAGAATATTGTCGTCATCATCCCGTCCTTCGCCGAGCGGTACCTCTCGACGGTGCTATTCGAGGGGTTGGGGGTTTAGAGCCTTCCGGGTTAACTGGAAACATTCTGCCGGAGCAGGTTTTCGTCAGGGCAGCGGCGATTGCCGAAGGTCGTACCCGGAGGTACGGCCGAGACGATCGCCTCTGATCCTGGCGGAAAGATGCCCGGCCCTTTCGGGTTGGCTGAAGCGGGGCGGCCTGCTTGCTCGGCTGGCTTGGACGTATGCTTGGGCTACGCCCGCGCGCCAGCCGAGCAAACATTCCGCTCCGCTTCAGCCAACAGAATTGTTTCCATTTAACCAGGAAAGGCTCTAGGCTGCTAAGCCGCCGCCGGCAAACGCTCTCCCGCGACGCGATAGGAGATCGCCTCGGCGAGGTGGATGCGGCCGACTGTCGGCGCACCGTCGAGGTCCGCGAGCGTGCGCGCCACCTTCAGGACGCGATGGTAGCCGCGGGCCGAGAACTTCATCTTTTCCGCCGCATCCCGCAAGAGCTGCAGTCCAGCCGCGTCGGGCTCGGCGATCTTCTCGATCATCGCCGTCGATGCGCGGGCATTGCTCGTCAGTTTCGGATGGCCGAGCGCGGCGAAGCGGTCCGCCTGCAGTTCACGGGCGCGGGCAACCCGCCTTGCGACGTCGGCGCTCGCCTCGGCCGTGCCCGGGCGGATGAGGTCGGCGGCACTGACGGCCGGCACGTCGATGCGGATGTCGATCCGGTCCATCATCGGTCCGGAAATTCGGGCCTGGTAATCGGCCATGCAGCGCGGACCGCGGGGGCAGCTATGGCCTGGCTCGCCCGCCATGCCGCAGCGGCAGGGGTTCATGGCCGCAACGAGCTGGATCGCCGCGGGATAGCTGACACGGTGATTGGCGCGGGCGATCACGCATTCCGACGTTTCGAGCGGCTGGCGCAGCGCGTCGAGCACTTGCGGCGCGAATTCCGGAAATTCGTCAAGAAACAAGACGCCGTGATGGGCGAGAGACGCCTCCCCGGGCCTTGCCCTGATGCCGCCACCGATCAAGGCCGCCATGGTGGCCGAATGGTGCGGCGCGCGAAACGGCCGCCGGTCGGAGAGCTTGCCGCCCGGCAATTGCCCGGCGATCGAATGGATCATCGAGACTTCGAGCAGTTCGGCAGGCGATAGCGGCGGCAGGATCGAGAGAAGGCGTGCCGCCAACATCGACTTTCCGGAGCCGGGTGGGCCGACCATCAGGAGATTATGATTGCCAGCAGCAGCGACTTCCAACGCCCGCTTGGCGCTTTCCTGGCC
>JAPSJG010000480.1 GCA_031178305.1 Sinorhizobium sp. | reverse complement strand
CGCCCTGGCTCGTAGATCAGGACGGCCCCGTGGTGCATGACAAGAAGGGCTAGCGACTTGCCACGACCAACTCTCGATTGTCGTTGCCGGTTGGCAATATGCTGATTTCACCGCAAGCTGTAAACGGATTTCATAAGCAATTTGATGCAGTCATGACGTGAAGGCCGCGAAGCGGCTCTTGCGCAACTGATCGTTACCCTATTGGGCGAAGAACGCTTTTTCGCGGTCTTCGTGCCGAAGGCATAGAGCGGGGTCGCGTCAGCGAATTGATACCACCCAAGACGTTTTGAGGGTTCCAAGAACACAACCACTTCCATTAAAGTGGTCTGCACCATGGACAACCACCGGTAGGATGAATGGCAGGACCGTCGCTGGAGCAATGGATTTCGGATCTCGGATTGCAACACGTCAATGATCCGGACGTTGACAAACCAGTGTATCGGTTACGACCTCCGGACGGTCGAATTACGCTCAGCGCCGCGCTGGAAGAAAGAATCTCCGCCAGTATCCGGAAAGCCCGCGAGAGGCGAAATCTCTCCCGGTCGAAACTGGCGCCCCTGCTTGGTCTCAGCGAAGCGGTTTACGCCCGCTACGAAACAAGCGTTTCCCGCCTGACGGTAGGCCGCCTGATCCATCTCTGCGAGGTGCTCGGGGCAAGTCCGGAAGATCTTCTAGCGCCGGCAGCTATCCATTTGTGGGGCGAAAACCAAAGCAAAGTGGATCTGCTGCTGGCCTGCATCGACAAGCTGCGAGCCTTCGACGCCGAAATCTTGCAGGACGTTTTCAGCTTGCTCAATCGGCTAGGCAAAACCGACACGAGCGGCCACGGCGGCAATGGCGCGGCGTCAGCCGCGCCACTCCTCGCTCGTGCCGCTGAACCTTCGAAGAGGATGAATGGACATGGCGAAACCTGAATATGGGCGGCTTATGTTGGAGAGCGAGATCCCCGCCTTTGTCGACGCGGTGATCAAGACCGGCTGCGACATCTGCGCGATCGGCCACGACTGCTACGTTCTCGGCGACCTCGAGGAAATGGACGCCGCGGCCGACGAGCTCGCCCGCATCGATGAAGTGTTCGGGGACCGGGATTTCCTCCTGCTGGAAATCGTCGCATATCTTCGTTCCCTCGGCCGATACCTGGAGCCAGGCCCATCGCCGGGGCACTGGACTGAAAACGGCAAGATTCACTGAAATATGGGAATGTTCATCGAGCCGGTCACGTACTAGGAGCGTCGAAGACCAAGAAAGAGAACTGCGATAGGCGGGGGAGGGGCATCCATCGCGCAAGGACGGAGAGCTTCATGCTGACTCGTAACCCCGAAAGAAAGCAGCCCGAACCAGTAGACGTTCATGTCGGCCGTCGAATCCGCATGCGGCGGGTGTGGATGGAGATGGCACAAGCGACGCTGGGCGAGACTATCGGGGTCACGTTCCAGCAAGTGCAAAAATATGAGAAGGGGACCAACCGTGTCGGAGCAAGCCGCCGGCAACAGATCGCCGACGTGCTGGAGGTTCCCGTCTCGTTTTTCTTCGAAGACATGCCCGGTGGAGCCGAGAACGACGCCGACCGCGTCGGCGTCGGCGCTGTGCTCCATCCGGAGCTGATGCAGTTTGTCATGAGTGACGAGGGGCTTGCCCTTACTCGCGCCTTCTGTCGGATCACGGACGAGAAGGTTCGTGCCCGGGTCGTTAGCCTGGTGAAAGTGCTCGCCGACTAGAACAGATCCTGATCCAGTGGGAAGCGTTGCCGACGACCAGCCAAGGCGCCGCGAAAAGCGCCAACCTCTGGCGATAGTGCATGCTCCCCTCCGCCATCCTTGAGCGAAAATCGTAAGCGCGGGGGCGCACATGCGGAAAGCTAACAAAAGAATTAGCCCGACGTTTGCGCCGCCTCCGCGAAATTGTGCGTTAATGCGGCATGGCGAGAGCGTCATCAAAAAAGCCGCCCGACCAGCCGCCGCCAGATCCTATGCCGGCGCGCATCGAACCGTGTGTGGCAATGCTCGTCGACAAACCACCCAAAGGGCCTCAATGGGTCTTTGAGGTAAAGTGGGACGGATACCGCCTCGCGGTTCACGTGGAGCCGGGGAGGGTGCGCGTCATCACACGCGGCGGCTATGACTGGACGCGCCGCTTCGCCGCGATCGCAGCCGAAGCGCGTCAGCTTGGGTATGAGTCCATAATCCTCGATGGCGAGGCGGTCGTGATCGACGAGAAAGGGCGATCTGACTTCGGCGCCTTGCAACGCGCTATTGGCCGAAAACCGAGCTTGCATGATCCTCGCGAAATCCTCTTCTTCGCCTTCGATCTGCTCTATCTCGACGGACACGACCTGCGGCGGCAGCCGCTATGCGAGCGCCGACGGCTGCTCGAGCAGATCGTCGCCGGCCGGGAAGGTGTGATCAGGTTGTCGGAAGAGGTCGAAGCGGACGGCGACGAGTTCTACCGCATTGCCTGCGAGCATGGTCTTGAGGGAATAATCGCGAAGCACCGTGAAAAGACCTATCACAGCGGCCGCGGCGATTGGTGGCAGAAGATCACCTGCAGGCGACGCGACAGTTTCGTCATAGTTGGCTATGAGCCCTCGACGGTGCCCCGCGCGATCGGGCGGCTCCTGCTGGCGGCCTTGAAAAAGGATCGACTCGTCTACGTCGGCGGCTGCGGCACTGGTTGGAGCAACCAGGAATCCGTCAAGCTGCGTGAGCTGCTGGACACGATCAAGGAGGACAAGCCGCCAGTCGCGCTCCGGCGAAAGGGCGCTGTCTTCGTGCGGCCGCTGCTTGTCGCCGAGGTCGAATATCGCGCCTGGACGGAAGACGAAAAGCTGCGGCATCCTTCCTTCAAAGGCATCCGAGAGCGGGCCGATGATGCAACCATATTTTCTTTAGAACGCGAGCAGCCATCGGGCTGAATGTGCATCCGTGTTCAGGTGGGAAGTTATGAAAATCGCACGTCCGAAACGCCCTACGACGACCGGAACTGATCGACGTCATGGCAAAACCGCTCGTCTCGGCCGACATGGTCACCAAAACGCTCGGGGTGACACCGCAGGCGGCGCGGCGGATTGTGGGCGAGCTCGGTCTTCGTGAGATGACGGGGAGGGGAGGTTTCGGG
>JAPSJG010000479.1 GCA_031178305.1 Sinorhizobium sp. | reverse complement strand
GAAGCGCGTTTAGACTTATTCGTGCGACGCGCTTTGGGCGCTTGTTTCTATGCATGTCCGTTTTCCCAATCGCCACCACTTTTGGGCGAAATGCATCAAGCGGCGCGGTAAACGTCAACGACGCCGGATTCCGGCTCCAGGCGGAACTGCTCGACCAGCATCATCAGCGTGTCCGCCTGGTCGGCCAAGGCGCGGCTCGTAGCCGTCGCTTCTTCCACCATCAAGGCGTTCTGCTGGGTCATCTGGTCCATCTGGTTGACGGAGCCGTTGACCTCGTTGAGCGCGTTCGCCTGGTCGCGGCTGGCGGTGGCGATCATCTCGACGTGCCGGCTGACGGTGACGATATCGGCGCTGATCGAGGCAAGCACGGCGCCCGTCTCCTTGACGAGCAGCGATCCGGAATTGACCTCCTGTGTCGATTTGTTGATGAGGTCCTTGATTTCGTGGGCCGCCTCGGCGGAACGCTGCGCCAGTTCGCGGACCTCCTGCGCGACGACGGCAAAGCCCTTGCCGGCCTCGCCCGCTCGCGCCGCCTCGATACCTGCGTTGAGCGCCAGGAGGTTGGTCTGGAAGGCGATGTCGTCGATCACCTCGATGATCTGCTCGATCCGGCGCGAGGCTTCCTCAATCCGGCCCATCGCCGCAGTGGCGTTGGAGACGACGGTCGCGGAACTGTCGGCGCTCTTCTTGGTCTGCGAGACGGCCTGGTTTGCCTCGTGTGCGCGTTCGGCCGAGGAGCGTACCGTCGTGGTGATCTGATCGACGGCCGCGGCCGTCTGCTCCAGAGAGGCGGCCTGTGCCTCGGTGCGCTTCGACAGCGCGTCGGCCGACTGGTGCATATCCGCCCCATTCTGCTGGATCGCCTGGGCATTCGTGCGGATCTGCGCCAGTGTGTCCTGGAGGCGGATGAGGGATCCGTTGAAATCGAGCCGCAACTGTTCGAGCCGGCCCTGGAAAGGCACAAGGATCTGCCGCGACAGATCACCTTGCGCCAGGCGCCCGAGGCCGGCGGCAAGCTCGTTGACCGCCAGATCGATCTGCCGGTCGAATTCGCGCTTTTCCGCATCGTTGCGGCTGCGCTCCGCCTCGGCACGAGCGCGCTCGTCGGCGCTCTCAGCTTCGATGCGCACCTTGGAGAGAGCATTCTCCTTGAAGACGCCAAGGGCGCGAGCCATGTCGCCGATCTCGTCGCGCCGGCCATCGCCATCGATTGCGGTGTCGAGCATGCCGTCGGCGAGGCGGCGCATGGCCGCCGTGATCTGGCCGATCGGCCGCTTCAGGGTCAGCGTCAAGGCAATGCCGGCGAGAAGCGCGATCACTACGCCGACGACGGTGGCGGCGACGGAAATCTGGTTTGCTTCCTCGCGTTCCGTGCCGGCGGCGACCTTCTGCTGGTCGGCAAAGCCGGTCAGGTCGTTCCAGATTTCATTAATCGATGCGCCGGCGGCGTCGAACTCAGACTGCCGCTTGTCGGTAATCTCGACGAGGGAGACGCCGTCCTTCTTCATTGCATTGATGACCGGAATGATTGCGTCGGCCAGGGCTTCGAACGAATTCGCGTCCTTTACGACGCCGCGCAGCGTCGTCAAATTTGACTGGACGGCCAGGAACTTGTCCAAAAGCTTCTGGCGGTGACCCTCGGTCGTGCTGCCGAGAAATGCGGCCGCGGAGATCTGGACATCGGTAAGCGATACGGACAGCCGGCGCATTGCCGTCAAAACCGACTCGGTAATGGCGATCTTGCCGTCGAGTGCACTGAAAATCTGCGTCGCCTCCCGCATCTTGACGACGGCAGCGGCTTCGAGTCGGAAGCTGGCGTTGCGGAACCGGTCGACATATTTCGAAAGCCCGACGAGCGTTTCGGGCCCCGCGGGCGCCCTGATGATGGCGCCTATCGCTCCCGAAGCCGAGTTGACCGTCTCGGAAAGGGACTTCTCGTCTTTCGGCAGCAGCACGAAGATATCGCGCTGCGTGCGGCCGAGCGTCGGGAACAGTTCCTGGGCGACCTTTATCTTCTCCTCGGCGGTCGCCGCGCTGCTCACCTTCGTCGCGAATTCGTTGTAGAAGCGGCTGGCGCGCAAGAGCTTTTCGGCATTGCGCAGCATCGTCTTTGCCGCATTCTCGTCCTTGCGCACCGCATATTGCAGCTCATTCGTTTGGTCGGTGATCTTCACCTGCTCGGCGGCAAGCTTTTCCAGATTGGCCTTGGTCGCCAAGCGCAACTGCTGCTCGCCCTCATGCAGCGTCCAGAGACCGTCGATGCGGGTCTCGATCTCGCCCGTCGCCGCAATCGCGGCAGCAAGTTCCTGCTCTCCGCTTGCGCCGGCCACCTGAGCGGCCGTTTCAGCCAGAACGCCCTTCTGCGCGGCAATCGTGTCCTTGACGGCCTTTCGGCTTTCCTCGGTGGTCTCGTGCAGGAAATGGTTCATTCCCGCATAGACGTCCTTGAAACCGCTCAGCGTCTGCAAAACACTGTTGGAAATCTCCATGCGTCCCTGCAGCAGCCCCGAAGCATAGAGGCCCGTGAGACCAACGGCCGAGATGCTGACGACGAACGGCAGGATGAAGAACAGAACCTTCGTCTGAATCTTGAACCGCGCAAGAATCCTGTCAATGAGCATGGGAAACACCTTGGCTTCCAGCGCGCGTTTCGCCTCCCACAGTGGCTCGAGCTCCGACCTTCGACCGAGACGTGCTCGAGGACAGGAGCCCGGGTGCCACGCGATGCGTAAACAGGCTGATTTTTCGGAAAAGTCATGCGGCGCACGCCGCCAGTCCGCCTGCAATCATTGCGGGGCCGCGCCACTATCGGCAGCGAGGACCTTGCGGACTCACGTCCCGGCCATCTTCAGGCGGAACGACTAAAAATTTTGTTAAGCGGGGCCGGGACGGCCGACGAGTGGTCGGAGGCTCGCCTGCGCGACGGACAATCCGGTTCAGAAGGTGCGGAAGACGGCGATGGCCGCAATCGCAAAAAGCGCGAGAACCGCGGCAAAGGCAATGAGCTCCGCCTGCGAGCGGCGTTCCTCGGCACGGGCAATCGCGATGGCGCGGGGACGGCGGCGTTGCATGTTCATGGCATCCAGTCCTTGACTCAAATCGCAGCAGGCGCAGCCTGCCACAC
>JAPSJG010000038.1 GCA_031178305.1 Sinorhizobium sp. | reverse complement strand
GCTTGAACTTCGGTACGATGAAGAGCGAGATGCCCTTGACGCCTTCCGGAGCGCCCTCGATTCGCGCCAGCACCAGATGGATGATGTTCTCCGACATGTCGTGTTCGCCTGCGGAGATGAAGATTTTCTGGCCGGAAATCCTGTAGGTGCCGTCGCCGTTCGGCACGGCCTTGGTGCGCAGGAGACCGAGGTCGGTGCCGCAATGCGGCTCGGTCAGGTTCATCGTTCCCGTCCAGCTCCCCTCTACCAGCTTCGGCAGATAGGTCCGCTTCTGCTCGTCCGAGCCATGCGCCAGGATAGCGGCGATCGCGCCCTGCGTCAGGCCGGGATACATCATCAGCGACATGTTGGCCGAGGACATGTATTCGCCGATGGCCGTATGCAGCGTGTAAGGCAGGCCCTGGCCGCCGAATTCCTCCGGCGCGGCAAGGCCGAGCCAGCCGCCCTCGCGGTAGAGATCATAGGCTTCCCTGTAGCCTCTCGGAACCGTGACAAACCCGTCCTCGTGACGCTTGCAGCCCTCCTGGTCGCCGGAAAGATTGATTGGGAAGAGAACTTCCTCGGAAAGCTTCGCGGCTTCGCCGACGATCGCTGCCAACATGTCCGGGGTCGCGTCCGTAAAGCCCGGCAGATTGTGGTAGCGCTCGATTCCGAGCACGTCGTTGAGGATGAACAGGGTGTCTTCAACCGGAGCCTTGTAGATGGGCATTCTTTCCTCGCCTTGATGTCCCTGGGGCCGTCCGCACGGCTAGACCGATGCCTTGGGTTTCGAGCACGGCAAGCGCTTCGGTGCCGAAACGTCGAAAGGATGCTACAAAACTTTGACGTTTGCGTAAACGTCAAAAATTGATCCATCGCGGATTGCTGCGCTGAAATGGGCTTACGGTGCCAGCGTTGCTGATGAAACGTTAAAAAATCGGAACGCTTAACGGCTTGTTTACCACGTTTACGGAATTGTGCGCTTTGAGATGGTCAGAGCTGCAACCGCCACGATTCGCGTCGTTGCGGCTTTGCCCGGATCGGCTGGACCGCTGAAGAAGAGAGGGCATCGTTCCTTCCCCGGGCGGTTTCGATGATGGTCGACGACAGGGGCGAAGAGAGATGAACGGATCGCGATCCAATCCCCAGCGCATGGGTAGCCCGCCCTATGGCGACAGGACGTCCCTCGACGCCCTCAACCGAACGATCGAGGGGCTCGAGGCGCGCATCGAAAGCCTGATGAGCAGCGTCAGCCGTGAGCCGCGCCACCCAGAGCCGCGCCAGTCAGAGCCGCGCCAGTCCGACCGGCAGCGCCCGACGGCAGGCAGCGCCGTCTCTGAAATTCTCGAACGGCAGCGCGCACTGAGCGCCGGCCGCGAGCGCCCATCGCTGCGCGATCGCATCTCGGCGCGCGAGCCCGAGCGCTCCGCCCCGCCTCGCTACACGGAAGAGCCGCGCTACCTCCCGCCGCAACCGACGCCCGCCGCGCCGGCGCGCGCCTCCGCAGCGGCGGACATTGCCGAGGCGCTCGTGGATCTCCGCCAGGACCTCAAGCGCGATATCGGCGACGGGCTGGCGCGTGAGTTGCTTGCCCTGCGTTCCGAGATCCGCAGCATCAAGGCCGAGGCGGCCCAGGACCGCGGCCTTGCGGTCAATATTCGGACCGACATGCAGCGTCTGGCCGAAAGCATCAACCAGCTCGGCCAGAACGCGCCCTCGGCCCAGGTGGAGGCGCTGCGGGTCGAGTTCGACGAGCTCCGGGCAATGCTCGACGGCCTGGCCCGCGAAGACAGCATGCGTCGCATGGAAAATCGCTGGAGCGGCGTCGAGGATCGGCTAAACGCCTTCGACCGCAACCGCGACGATGAATTGGTGGCGCTGGCCTATCGACTCGATGAGCTCAAGGCGCAGATCGGTTCACTGAACAAAGGGATTTCGACCGACGCTCTGGAAGGCAAGCTCATTGCGGTGGCCCAGGCGGTCGAAATGCTCGGACGTCAAATGCAGCCGGACGACCGGCACCTGGCTCCGCAGTTTGCCGAACTCGATGCACGGCTCGATGAAATCAGCCGGGCGATTGCGGTGAACAGCCGCAATGCCGGCGGCATCGATGCTGCTTTCGTCAATCGGCTCGAGAGCCGGCTTGGCGACCTTTCCCGCCAGATCGACAATCTCTCTCGTCCGTCCGACGCCGGCCTTGATACGCGGATCGAGGCTCTCACCGCGCGAGTCGAGGATCTGGCAAGCGAGAAGGCCGCGGCCCGGCTCGAAGAGCGCCTCGACCAGCTTTCGGCGCTGCTCGAACGCAATCAGTATAATGCCGCGCCGGACCTCACCGGCTACCTTGCCGATATTTTGCGGAGGATCGAGGCCCTGGACCAGGGCAGCCTCAACGATACGCTGGCGGAAAGGCTCGACTATCTTGCCCGCCGCATCGAAGAGCTGGACACGCACGTCGACAGGCCCGCGAACGATCCTCGCTTCGACCGTCTCGAAGACCGTCTTGCCGATATTGCGCAGCGCCTGGAGGAGACGCAGACAGCCCCTTTCGACGACCGCGAGGCCCTGCGCAATCTTGAGGCGCAGATCAGTCACCTTTCGGCGCTGGTCAGTCAATCGCACCAGGAACCCGGTAACGCCGCTCCGGGCCACTTCGAAGACCGCATGAATGCGCTCGAAGATTACCTTGCGAGCAGCGACGAATACATCATCGAAGCGGCACGGCAGGCCGCCGAAGCGGTGATGGAGGCCTATTCCAAGAACGCCCCGTCGCGAACGGCGACAGGCGGCGATATGGCGGCAATCTCGGCGCTTGCCGAAGACCTTCGCACGCTCGAGGAAATCGCCCGTTCGAGCGACGAACGGACCGCGCGGACCTTCGAGGCGCTGCATGAGACGCTCGTCCATATCGCCGAAAAGCTGGAGCGCCTCGAAGAGCGGGAGCCGTATCTGGGGCGCAACGCGCGGGCGATGGCGAAATCCGCGCAGCCGGAATTCGACAATGCCTACCCGCCGGCCGATTTCGATGAAGGCCATAGCGGCCTGCGGCGCGAAGAGTCGGTGGACGCCACTGTCGCCGACTCGCTTGGCGTCGAGGCGCTTTCCGCGGACATCTCGACCGTCGAACGGGCGGAGCCGCCGGCGGAAGTGCAGCCGGCCAAGCCGGGCCTGCTCGCTGGCCTGACCCGGCGCTTCTCCGCCAAGCACAAAGCGGCGGAGCCGGCGCCGGCGCGACAGATGGTCGAGCTTGCCCCGTCGATCGACGCCGCCGAAATGCTTGCTCCCGAGGAAGCCAATCAGCTTCTGGAGCCGGGCTCCGGCGTGCCGGACGTGAAGAAGATACTCGAGCGTGTCCGCGCCGGTCAGATGGCGCGTGGCGGCCAGCAGGCCGCCCTTGGCGACAAGGCGGATTTCATCGCTGCCGCGCGCCGCGCGGCGCAGCTTGCCGTCGAGGAGACAGATACGCTGAACCGGAAGGATGACAAGGCGCCCTCGGCTGTCGGTGGTGCATTTGCCCGCCATCGCCGCCCAATCCTGATGGCGGTCGGCGCCGTGCTGCTGGCGATCATGTCCTATCCGCTTGTCAGCACGGTGCTGAAGAGCAAGGATGCGCCGAGTGTCCAGCCGGCTGCCGCGATCGAGCGGCAGGCAGACACGGACGTGCAATCGAAGATGAGCCAGCCGGCGGCACTTGCGCCCGCGGCCAAACCGAGTATCGAGGAGCCCGCGGCGCCGAGTGGGCTTGAAGTGCCGGAAGCCCCCACGAAGGCATCCTCCTCCGAAAACGGGAACAAGAGTGCTGAACGTTCCGACGGAGGGGGCGCGACCGAGGCGCGCCTGTTGCAGGCGACGGTGACGGGCCCGGCTTCGGCATTCGAGCCTTCGGCAAAAGAGGGGGCCAATCGTCCGGCACCCGTTCAGGGCAAGCTGAACGACATCGTCCTGCCCGAGGGCTTAGGCCCGCCGGCGCTCCTGGCCGCTGCTAAGGCCGGTGATCCACTGGCATTCTACGAGATCGGCACGCGCCTCACGGAAGGACGCGGCGTGAAGGAGGATTTGGCCGAGGCTGCGAAATGGTACCAGCGCGCGGCCGACGCCGGTGTCGTGCCAGCCGAATACCGGCTCGCCAATCTTTACGAGAAGGGCGCGGGTGTCGCGCGCGACGCGGCGAAGGCCAAGGCACTGTACCTGAAGGCTGCGGAAGCGGGCAATGCTAGCGCGATCCACAACCTCGCCGTCCTGCTGGCGAGCGGCCGCGACGGTGCCCCGGATTTTGCGGAGGCCGCCAAGTGGTTCGAAAAGGCAGCGAATCTCGGCGTCCGCGACAGTCAGTTCAACCTTGCAGTGCTCTTTGCGCGCGGCAATGGCGTCGCCCAGGACCTCGAGGAGTCTTACAAGTGGTTCGCCATCGCTGCCCGCGACGGCGACAAGGACGCAGCCGAGAAGCGCGACGAGATCGCCAAGGCGATGAAGCCCGATGCGCTTTCGAGCGCCAAGGCCAAGGCCGATGCCTGGAAGGCGCAGCCGGTCGATGCCGGTGCGAATACGGTTGAGGTCCCCGACGCCTGGGTCGGCCCCTCGACCAAGACCGCTTCGGTCGACATGACGAAGGCGGTGCGCAACATTCAGGCGATTCTCAACAACAACGGCTTCGATGCCGGCCCCGCGGACGGGCAGTTGGGGAAGAAGACGGTTGCCGCGATCAAAGCCTTCCAGAAGTCGATCGGCCAGGAGCCGACCGGAGAGATCACCGACGCCCTGGTGCGGGAGCTCCTGAAGCGCAATTCCTGACGCCGCCCGATTTGGGGGGAACGCCGCAATAAAGCCGCAGATGAGCGCGACAGCGCGGGATGAGGAAAAGTGTGCGCGGTTTTCCGCCCGCGCAAACTCCCTAGAATCGATCACGTTCATGATTTTAGGTCGATCCGACCTAAAATCATCGTGATCTAGTGCGCATGGAAGTTTGCGGCGCCATGTACCTGAAATGGTTGACAGCTCCGGCTGCGGGGCGCATTGAGGAAAGGTGCAGTCCCCTGTCTCCGGAAGACGGGCAGATTGCCGCTACATCCCTGCTCGTGGTGAATCACTGACCACTTTGAAGCATCGCCCCTCGCGTCCCTCTTAAGGGCCGGTTGAGGAGAATTTAAAGCATGCACAATTCCTAAATCGATTCCGGTTAGGAATTGTCAAGTTGCAGTTTCCGCCCGCACCCGCGGGCTTTTGGTACATCGAGGTTTCGGCCGTGACGGTCTATCTGCCCATAGCGGAATTGTCGGTGAATATCTTCATCATTCTCGGCATGGGCGCGGCCGTCGGATTTCTGTCCGGTATGTTCGGCGTGGGCGGGGGCTTCCTGATCACGCCGCTCCTGATCTTCTACAATATTCCGCCGGTCGTCGCGGTGGCGACCGGGGCGAACCAGGTGGTGGCCTCGTCGATCTCCGGCGCCATCACCCATTTTCGTCGCGGCACGATCGACGTCAAGCTCGGAACGGTACTGCTCGGCGGCGGCCTCGTCGGCGCCACTATCGGCGTGTGGCTGTTCTCGATCCTGCGCAGGATGGGGCAGCTCGATCTGACGATCTCGCTGCTCTATGTCGTACTGCTCGGCTCCGTGGGCGGATTGATGCTGTGGGAAAGCATCGGCGCCATGCGGAAGGCGGCGAAGAACCTGCCGACGGCGCTGCGCCGGCCGGGCCAGCACATCTGGATCCATGGCCTGCCGCTGAAGATGCGTTTCAAGAAGTCGAAGATCTATCTGAGCGTCATTCCGGTCGCCGCGCTTGGCTTCTTCATCGGCATGCTGACCTCGATCATGGGCGTCGGCGGCGGGTTCATCATGGTGCCGGCGATGATCTACCTTCTGCGAATCCCGACCAGTGTCGTCGTCGGGACGTCGCTCTTTCAGATCGTCTTCGTCTCGGCCTATACCGTGATCGTCCAGGCGTCGACGAACTATACGGTCGATATCGTCCTCGCCTTCGTGCTGATGATCGCCGGCGTCATCGGCGCGCAATATGGCGTGCGCGTCGGCCAGCGACTTCGCGGCGAGCAGTTGCGGGCGCTTCTGGCACTGCTCGTCCTCGCCGTCGGCATCCGCCTGGCGGTCGAACTCGTCATTCCACCCGAAGACGTCTATTCGGTCGTATCAGCGGGGTTCGGCTACTGATGCTCGCGCGCGCCCGCCTTTTTCTCCTCGGCCTGTTTCTGACCGCCGCTGCGCCGGCCACGGCGCAGACCCTGGAGCGGCAGGTCACAAATTTTCCCGAAAAGCTCGAGATCGGCATCTCGACCGACGAGATCTCCATCACATCGGATTTCCGCGGGGCGGACCTCACGATCTTCGGAGCCATCGACGGCTTCGACGCCAACCTGCTTGCGCAGGGCAAATACAACATCATTGTCACGCTCGAAGGCCCTAAAGACAACGCAACGGTGCGCAAGAAGGAGCGCGTCTTCGGCATCTGGGTCAATACCCAGTCGATGACCTTCGAACTCGTGCCTGAAGCCTATTCGCTGTCGAGCACGCGCGATATCGCGACGATCGCCCCGCCGCGGGACATCGCCAACATGGGTATCGGCGTCGATCATATGCGCCTGGTGCCGCTTGGCTTCTTCGGCGACGGCAGCAATCTCGGCGAGTTCCGCAACGCCTTCCGCCGCATCCGGGAAGAAAGCGGCGTCTACCAGCGTGATCCGGGCGGGGTGCAGTTCATCAGCTCGAGCCTGTTCAAGGCTTCCGTCCGCCTGCCGGCGAACGTGCCGAACGGGGTTCACATCGTGCGCGCCTATCTTTTCCGGGACGGGCTTTTCGTCGCAGCGAAAGCTCTGCCGCTCAGGGTCGTCAAGACCGGCCTCGAACAGGCGATCACCCGGGCAGCGCATGAGCGGCCGGTCGTCTATGGCCTGTTCGCCGTCTCCCTCGCGGTCATCACCGGCTGGGGCGCGAGCCTGCTCTTCCGCAAGGATTAGAACCTGATTCTACAAGGCCGCGTGCCTTGTCAGTGGGCTCGGGCGGTCTGTTCAGCTGAGGCCCGGCCGTAGCCTTCGCCTCACCGATCAGCCAGCTTCCGAGGCGATTGACGGGTTGGCCCGCGCTCTCAGGCTGGACCAACCAATAGCCGCGCTCCGGGACCTCGAGAGTGGCGCCGACGGGCACCAGGAGGCCCGACGATATGTGATCATCCACAAGGCCCTTCCACCCGAGCGCGATGCCCTGGCCGCCGACCGCAGCCTGCACAACGAGCGAATAGGTGTTGAAGCTAAGGTCGACGTGTCCCGACTGCGCATCTCTGGCCGCCTTGAAATGCGACAGATAGCTGGCCCATTCGAACCAGGGCGAGGGCGACGAACTTTCCAGATGGATAAGGGTTGATTTCGCAAGCGACGCAGCATCTCCGAACGGGCCGTTATTTCCCGCGAAGGCAGGGGTGCACACGGGCGTGACCGCTTCCCCCAAGAGCAGGACCGCGTTGTCGCCGACATCGCGCTGCGCGCCGAAAGCGACTGCAATGTCGCTCCCTCTCAAGGCCTCCCGCTGGAGCCTTTGCGTCGCGACAATCTGGATGTCCAGCTCGGGATACAGTAGCCGGAAAGCATGCATCCGAGGCATCAGCCAAAGCGAGGCGAAGGCGTAATCCGTCAGCAACCGAATAGTCGACCGTTCCTGGTCGGCGCGAAAAGCACGAACGGCATCGTCGATTTCGTCGACGGCCCGCTTCGCGACGTCGTAAATTTTTTGGCCCGCAGGCGTGAGTTCGACACCCCGGTGCACGCGGGTCAGCAGATCCACTCCGATCTGCTCTTCTATGCGTCGGATCTGATAGCTGATCGCCGGCTGCGAAATCTTCAGCGCAGCCGCGGCGGACGTCAGATTGCCGCGTCTTGCCACCTCCACGAACAGCCGCATCCAACCCAAATCCACCGCTCGCTGTCTCATAGAAAAACCTTATGGGATAGATCAAGAAATCCAGGCTTCACAGGGAGTGAAAATAGCCGCACGAATACGAAAATCAAATAGTTCAGGGGAACAACATGAAGAAGGATTCGGTTTTCGCCAGTTTCGCATTGGGCATCATTCTGTCGCTCGCCGGCACGGCGCCAACCCTCGCGGCAGAGGACGAGGCCTGCAGGGTGATCCGCATGTCCGATCCGGGCTGGACGGACATTACCGCAACGAATGCCGTCGCCAGCGTCCTGCTTGAGGGTTTGGATTACGAGCCCGACATCAAGACACTCTCCGTACCCATCGGCTACGAGTCGATGAAGAACAAGGAGATCGATGTTTTCCTCGGAAACTGGATGCCGGCCCAGAACGCCTTCATTGAGGATCTGAAGAAGGTCAACGCCGTCGAGATCGTCAACCGCAACCTCGACGGGGCGAAGTTCACGCTTGCGGTGCCTTCCTACCTCGCCGAAGCGGGCATCAAGGATTTCTCTGACCTTCAGAAGCATGGCGACGCGTTCGAGCACCTGATCTACGGCATCGAGGCGGGGGCGCCGGCCAACGCCAACATTCAGAAAATGATCGAGGCCAACGATTTCGGCCTTGGTGATTGGCAACTGCTTGAGTCCAGCGAGCAGGCGATGCTTTCTCAGGTGGACCGGGCCGCAGCGAAGAAGGGATTTATCGTCTTTCTCGCATGGGCCCCGCATCCGATGAACAATCGATTCGAGATCACATACCTTTCCGGTGGCGACGCCTATTTTGGGCCGAACTATGGGGGTGCTGAGGTCTACACGCTTGCGCGCACCGGCTGGACGAAGATGTGCCCCAACGCCGCCGCCTTGTTCAAGAAACTGTCGTTCGACATCGGCGTGGAAAATACGCTGATGGGCAAAATCCTCGAAGGCGAGGACCCGAAAGATGCGGCAGCAGCCTGGCTGAACGAACACCCGCAGTCGCTCGAAAACTGGCTCGCGGGTGTTACGACCTTCGACGGTCGTCCCGGATTGGACAGTGTCAAAGCCTCTCTGGGGCTCTAGACTTAAAGAAACACGCAGCACTGAAGGAAAGTCCGATGTCGCGGCCCAATGTTCTGATCCTGATGGTCGACCAACTCAACGGAACGCTGTTTCCCGATGGCCCCGCCGATTTTCTCCACGCGCCTCACCTGAAGGCCTTGGCCGAGCGCTCGGTTCGCTTTGCCAATACCTACACCGCCAGCCCGCTTTGCGCTCCGGGGCGCGCATCCTTCATGTCCGGCCAACTCCCGAGCCGCACGCGCGTCTACGACAATGCGGCCGAATTCGCCTCGGACATACCGACCTATGCGCACCACCTCAGAGCGGCAGGATACCAGACCTGCCTTTCCGGAAAGATGCACTTCGTCGGGCCCGATCAACTGCATGGTTTCGAAGAACGGTTGACGACGGATATCTATCCGGCGGATTTCGGATGGACCCCTGACTACCGCAGACCGGGGGAGCGCATCGACTGGTGGTATCATAATCTAGGCTCCGTCACAGGTGCCGGGGTTGCCGAGATCACCAACCAGATGGAATACGATGATGAGGTCGCCTACCACGCAACCCGCAAGCTTTATGATCTTGCGCGCGGAAACGACGATCGGCCGTGGAGTCTGACGGTTAGCTTCACGCATCCGCACGATCCCTATGTCGCTCGCAAGCGCTTCTGGGATCTCTATGAAGACTGTCCGGCACTTGACCCGAAGATCGGGCCCATTCCTTTTGAGCAGCAGGACCCGCATTCACAGCGCCTCTTGGCCGCCTGCGACCACCGGTCATTCGACATTTCGGCAGATGACGTAAGACGCGCGCGGCGCGGGTATTTTGCCAGTATCTCCTACGTGGACGAAAAAATCGGCGAGCTTCTCGAGGTGCTCGAGCGGACCGGCATGGCCGAGAATACCGCCATATTGTTCCTATCCGACCATGGCGACATGATCGGCGAACGTGGCCTCTGGTTCAAGATGAGCTTCTTCGAAGGCTCGGCGCGCGTGCCGCTGATGATATCGACGCCAGGCTGGAAGGCCGGCCGAATAGATGCACCGGTATCAACACTTGATGTAACGCCCACGATCGCCTCCATTGCAGGCTTGGGCATCGATTCGATCCGTCCCTGGACCGATGGCGAAGATCTCGCGTTGCTGGTCCATGGCGAAGCCGATCGGGGCCCCGTGCCGATGGAATACGCAGCTGAGGGATCGGAGGCGCCGCTCGTCGGTTTGCGGGTGGGAGCATATAAACTGACGCTCTGCGATAAGGACCCGCCGCTTCTATTCGACATCGACTCCGATCGCGATGAATTGAGGAATCTTGCGCAGGACCCGGATTACAAGGATGTCCTGGCCGGCTTGATGGACGAAGCAAACAAGCGCTGGAGCCTCGCGGCCTTCGACGCCGCAGTCCGTGAAAGCCAGGCGCGCCGATGGGTGGTCTATACCGCCTTGCGCAACGGTGCCTATTATCCTTGGGACTATCAGCCGCTGCAGAAGGCTTCCGAGCGATACATGCGCAACCACATGGACCTCAACGTACTCGAGGAGAGGCAGCGCTACCCTCGTGGCTGAAGCGGCGGCAAACGCGCCCAGGCCGTGGGCTCATCGACGTTTCCTTTTGTCCGATTGCGGTTTATCGAAGCACGAGACAGAATCGACCGGTGCTTTGGACCGGAAACGATGCGGAATGCGAGGCAGCCCATGACTTTCACTACAGCCCAGCCTCGCTCCCGGAAGTAGAGGAAGCCCTATGAAGCCGATTTTCGTCCAACTGCAATGCGCCCCGGGAAAGACCTACGAGGTGGCCGACGAGATCTACCGCAAGGAGATCGTCTCGGAGATGTATTCGACGAGCGGCGACTACGACCTGCTCTTGAAGATCTATGTCGAAGAAGGTCAGGATGTCGGCAAGTTCATCAACGACAACATAGCCAGCGTTCCCGGCATTTCCCGTTCACTGACGACGCTGACCTTCAATGCCTTCTGAAATTTATCCAAGCAGATTGGCGAAGTGGACCGAATAGATCCGGTCGCGCCCCATCATGTGGGCGACGAGGTGCTGGCGATCGAAGAGGCCGCTCATCGCGCGGTGCCTCAGGTCGAGCCCGCCGGTGGTGACGCCAAAGGCGGGCATCAGGAGCCGTCTGCCGTCGGTCGCGAAACAGGCACGGCGCACGGACCTTTCCCGGCGCCGGACGGTTGCCGAAGGGTGCAGATGACCGGCGATTTCGCCGAGGCAGTCCGTGAGGGATGGCTCGTGCCGGAAGACGAGTCCCGCGTGCCGCAGTTCATCCATTGAGGCGCCGGGCAGTCCGAATGCGCCGTCCGGGTCGTGGTTGCCGTTTATCCAGATCCAGTCGCGCCCGTGCGCCATCGAGCAGATCATCTGGCGAAAGCTTTCCGGCATCGCCGCCGAGCCCCTGCGGTCGTGGAAGTTGTCGCCGAGACTGATGACAGTCTTCGGATCATGGCGCGCGAGAATCGCTTCCAGGATGCGCAGCGTCGCCAGGGTGTCATAGGGCGGCAGCATCATGCCGCGGCGCGCAAAGGCGGACCCTTTTTCGAGGTGAAGGTCGGAAACGACCAGCGTTCGGCTGTCGGGCAGATAGAGGCCGCCCAACGTGTCGCAGATCGCGGCAACGCCGTTGATCGCCGTACGCGCCTCGAAGAAGGCGTTCGCCGGGGCCGACATAGCATGAACGAGCCGCTGCATGGTCACCCCGACGTTTTCGGGAGTTTACTGACCGGGCGGCCACCCGCCTCTGCCCTGCCGGGCATCGCCCCCACAAGGGGCGAGAACACTGCTTTGGCTACTGAGAAGTTACAAGGGGGATAGGGCGTCCGTACCCCCCTAGAGATCGATCGTTCTGACGAGGGAACTGTACTCTCTCTCACATTGCTCTCCTATCCATCCGCACCGTGACCGATGCCCATCGCCTCGTTGATCAGGTCGTCCGCGGCTTCTGTAAGCAGGAAATCCTGTGCTTCTCCATGAACCGATTCCCGCCCGATCTCCAGCATGACCGGAACGGCGAGTGGAGAAATGTGGTCGAGCCGCCGATGGGTGACGTGTCCCTTGATTCGCTTCAGCATGGAGCCGAGCCGGTCGATGTCCAAGAGCCCTGCCGCCGCATCGTTCCGTGTGGCTTCCAGTAGGATGTGGTCGGGCTCGTGCATGCGCAATACGTCATAAATGAGGTCGGCGGATACGGTGATCTGCCGACCCGTTTTTTCTTTGCCGGGATGGCGCTGGTCGATAAGCCCGGCGATCACCGCGCAATTGCGGAATGTGCGCTTCAACAGGAAGGATTCGTTCAGCCACGCCTCGAGATCGTCCCCCAGCATGTCTTCGTCGAGGAGTTCCCCGAGCGAAGGCGTGCACGCGCGGAAGGCCACGCCCATGTCGTCGAGGGCCCACACTGCAAGCGAATAGTCGGTGGCGACGAAGCCGAGCGGCTTAAGCCCGGCGCGGTCAAGCCTGCGGGTGAGGAGCATGCCGAGCGTCTGGTGGGCGAGTCTTCCCTCGAAGGCATAGATCACCATGTAATGGCGGCTGCCGCGCGGGAAGGTCTCGATCAGGAGTTCGTTTTCCCGCGGCAGCATGGAGACGTCCTTCTGCAGCGCAAGCCAGTCGCGCACCTGCTCCGGCAGCGCACCTCGGCGCGCCGGGTCGGCGAGCATTTTTCTGACCTGTGCCGCGAGATAGGTCGAGAGCGGGAACTTGCCGCCGGCATAGCTAGGCACCTTCGCATCGAAGGAAAAAGCCTGCGAGACGAGGCATTCGTTTTCGCGGATGCCTTCGAAGCGCAGAACCTTGCCGGAAAAGAGAAAAGTGTCGCCCGGCGCCAGCATTTCGAGGAAATACTCCTCCACCTTGCCGAGGGACATGCCGCCCCGGCCGAGCGAGCCGCGCGCGTTTCGCTTCACCATGCGAACGTTCAGCATTGGCGATTCGACGATCGTCCCGACATTGAGGCGGTACTGCTGCGCCACCAGAGGGTTCGAAACACGCCAGAAGCCATCTCTCGTCTTCCGGATGCGGGCGTAACGCTCATAGGTGCGAAGCGCATAGCCGCCGGTGGCGACGAGATCAACGACGCGCTCGAAGGTCTCCCAGGAAAGATCGGCATAGGGAGCCGCGGTGATGATCTCCTCATAGAGCTCCACTGCATCGAAGGGCTTTGCGCAGGCCATGCCGAGCACGTGCTGCGCCAATACATCGAGCGCCCCTTTGCCGACCGGCGGCGTATCCTGCGCGCCGATATAGTTGGCATCGAGCGCGGCCTGACATTCCATCACCTCGAAGCGGTTGGCCGGCACGAGAATGGCGCGGCTCGGCTCGTCCAT
>JAPSJG010000478.1 GCA_031178305.1 Sinorhizobium sp. | reverse complement strand
GGACATGCCTTCGACCGCGAGGAGCATGAAGCCGAGATCTGCTGCGTCGCTGCACCGATTGCGGTTCCGGAACACGAGCTTGTTGCGGGCATCTCCGTGACCGGTCCTTCCTATCGTGTCAGCATGACGCAACTGGCGGCTTGGGCGGCAGATGTACGCAAGGCGGCCAGCGATATTGAGGAGGAACTCAGGATTCGATTGGGCCCCGGGCGAGGTGGAGGTTAGAGCATCTTGCAGTCAGGTGGAATCACCTGACGTCGCACAGATGCGGTAAACCAAACAGCTAGAGCGGTGGCGCGAACTCATGTGAGCCCCTCCCGATCTAACCGATCGGATGGGCTGAATACTCGTTTGGCGCTAGGTACTCCCTGCACCGCTTTACCGTAAATTAGAAGTTCCGACTGGACGAAGCGGCTGCAGATCGATAGTTTCCGGGCGATAGGGCCGCCACGACGGCTGGTTGCACGCTTGCGCGGGGTTGGGTCCTGCAGCGACCTTTGTGCCGTTTTCAAGGCCACCGGGATCGCTGTAGCAGGTGGAATTGATGCATGATTTTCTGACGGCGGACCGATTCGGGGCCGGCGGAAGGCAGAAGCACTGACAGCTTCTGACGGCGAAGGCGGCCTGCGCTCCGAACAGGAGGCAGGGAGCAGGAGGCGGGTGCAAGATGATGGACTTCAACGCGGACATTTCCTCGCTGATCCTCCCCAATGGCCGTTCCGTGCCTGGGGCGCTCGACAGCGAAGACGAGGTCAAGCACGTCCTCGAGCAAGTATCGGACGCCTATGGCTTCCGCGGCTTCATGGTGCTGGCCGTTCCGGATTCCAAATGCAGCAGCCTTGCCGCACAGACGCAGCTGACGACCTGGCCGGCGGAATTATACAGGCGTTATGATGGCGCTCGCCTTCTCGAAGGCAGCCCGGTCATTCAACGGTTGCGACGCAGCACGATTCCCTTCACTTACGATGCGCATCAGCTGGCGCGCCGGCGGCTGGACGGCAAGGGCGATGCATGCGTCAGCGTCTTCGAGGAGGCCAACCTGCAGCGCGGCGTCTACCTGCCGGTCCACGATGCCGTGGGGAACCGGGGGGCGATCGCCTTCGGGGGCGACAGGCCCGTTGTTTCGAACGACGAACTGCAGGCGCTCAATCTTTGGGCAGGCGTCCTATATGGCCGCTGGACCCTCGCCAGAAGGCGCGACCGGCGAGGACCGGGCAGCCTCTCCCGGCGCGAGATCGAGTGCCTGCGCTGGGCGGCGGCCGGCAAGACGACGGTGGAGATGGCCCGGATCATGGCGCTTTCCGAATATACGGTGAACCACTATCTGAACCGCGCGACGCGCAAGTTGGATTCGGTCAATCGCGTCCAGACCGTCGCCAAGGCGATGCGTGCCGGTCTGATCAACTAGCGCGGGATGAGGAAAAGTGTTCGGTGTTCCGCCCGATCGGGATCGAAGCTCGGAAGGTTCTTCGGTCGACTTCGTCGTGATGGCCGCTATCCGATTCCAAAGGCTGGATGAAGATGAAACGCGTGGATCGCGACCGTATTTCGACGCGGCCCCCTAGAAAAGGGGGGTGTGTTCGGCGCCTCGGCGAAATACAAGGCTTTTGCGAATGAAAGGGGATGATTGCCGATCCTGCTGTTGGCATTGGCCGACGCCTCGGGCTATTTGAGAATTGATAAATGTCATGGAACGGGCGAATGCAAGATACGATGACGGCCGGGATCACTGACGTCGATCTACCCCGAGGCGGTGATTTCGCGTCCGAAATCGCGGCGCTCGAAACTCAGTTCGATATCATCCGCTATATGCGGCGGATCACGCAGATCTTCGGCTTCAAGACATTTCTCATTTGCTCGATACCGGCCATCGATATGGACCGGCTCTCCGCCGCCACCGTGATCTCCAGCATGCCGGCCGAGCTTCTCAACAAATACGACAGCCTCTCGATGTTGCGCTTCAGCACGGGCGTGCGGCGCCTGCGGGAGACGACGATGCCTTTCCAGGTCACGCTTGAGGAATGGGAGCAGGAGAGCGGAAAACCGGCTTCGGCGGCAGAGTACATTGCCATGCTGCGCGAGAACGGCATCTTCCAGGCAAACTACTTTCCCGTTCACGATGCGGAGGGTGGCCGCGGCGCGGTCATTCTCATGGGGTCCGAGGCGGACTTGCCGATGACTGCGGCGATGGAGCTGCAGATGATCGCCATCCACGTCTACAATCGCCTTGCCGAGATCGGTTCGGTCTGGAAGAACGCCGGCGCGACGCTTTCAGAACGGGAAATCCAGTGCCTGAGCTGGACTGCGGCTGGCAAGACAAGCGCGGAAATCGCCGGCATCCTCGGCCTCTCGGAGCACACCGTCAATCACTACCTCAACCACGTGACCAAGAAGCTCGATGCCGTCAACCGAACGCAGGCGGTCGTGAAGGCGATGAAGAAGGGCTATATCAGCTAGCGCGGGATGAGGAAAAGTGCGGGCGCGGTTCTCCGCTCGCATCCCGTGCCAATTCTTAGAATCGATCATGTTTATGATTTCAGGTCGATCCGACCTAAAATCATCGTGCTCTGGGCTGAAACCCGGGTTCCGGATGATGATCAGGGCGCCCGCGGCCTCTCTGCTCAGCAAAGCGACTGCTCAATCCGTGGTCGCGCCTTGTTTTTAAGCAACCCCAATTTCTGCGCATCTGTGGCATAAGCCCAAACCACCGAAAAGACTGAGTTTTCTGTGCCGGTCCATATTGGCACGCATCCTGCATACTCGCTCTCGTGTCCAGAGGGGACCAAAAAAACAGCGCCCACGAAGGTTGCGAAAAAAAGGGCCGCCGCCCGATTACCTGTGATCCGGGGACGTCCGGAGTACGGGTCATTGGCTGGCGGCCCTCAATTTCTCATCTGTTTCTCATCTGTCGCATTGGCGAGCCGCTCCGCCTCTATTATCTGTGTTGCTTGGATCCTTAAATCACCTTTGGATTTGAGGATGCAGGAGTTCAAAGCTACAGCGGCCATAGCGCGCCCCCGAGGCGGCACGGCGCTGTTCACAACAAGAGACGAGAGGGCGGCATGCCGGACGTAACCAGGGAAATGGTTCTTGAAAAGCTGCGGAGCATTCGCGGTCCGGACATGGAAGGCAACATTG
>JAPSJG010000477.1 GCA_031178305.1 Sinorhizobium sp. | reverse complement strand
ATCCACCGCTTTGCGGCGAAGATGGTGGTGCTCGCCACCGGCGGCTACGGCCGCGCCTATTTCTCGGCGACCTCGGCCCACACCTGCACCGGCGATGGCGGCGGCATGATCGCACGCGCCGGCCTGCCTCTCCAGGACATGGAATTCGTGCAGTTCCACCCGACCGGCATCTATGGTGCGGGCTGTCTCATCACCGAAGGCGCGCGCGGCGAGGGCGGTTATCTCGTCAACTCCGAGGGCGAGCGCTTCATGGAGCGCTATGCGCCGTCCGCCAAGGACCTCGCCTCGCGCGACGTCGTCTCACGCTGCATGACGATGGAAATCCGCGAGGGCCGCGGCGTCGGCAAGAACAAGGATCACATCTTCCTGCACCTCGATCATCTCGATCCGAAGGTGCTGCACGAGCGCCTGCCCGGCATCTCCGAATCGGCGAAGATTTTTGCCGGCGTCGATGTCACGCGCGAGCCGATTCCGGTCCTGCCGACGGTGCACTACAATATGGGCGGCATCCCGACCAACTACTGGGGCGAGGTGCTGAACGCCGATGGCCAGAACCCCGAGCGCATCGCGCCCGGCCTGATGGCGGTCGGCGAGGCCGGCTGCGCCTCGGTTCACGGTGCCAACCGCCTCGGCTCCAACTCGCTGATCGATCTCGTCGTCTTCGGTCGTGCGGCGGCGATCCGCGCCGGCCAGGTCATCGACCGCAACGAGTCGGTGCCGGAGGTGAACGAGGCCGCCTGCGAGCGGATCATGGACCACTTCGACCGCCTGCGCTTCGCCAATGGCGGTACGCCGACCGCGGTGCTGCGCGACAAGATGCAGCGCGCCATGCAGGAAGACGCGGCCGTGTTCCGCACGCAGGAATCGCTCGAATCCGGCTGCCATCGCTTGTCGGCGATCTGGAAGGAACTGCCGGACGTCAAGGTCACCGATCGTTCGATGATCTGGAACTCCGATCTCGTCGAGACGCTGGAGCTCGAAAACCTGATGACCAACGCCATCACCACGGTATACGGCGCGGAAGCCCGCAAGGAAAGCCGCGGCGCGCATGCGCGCGAGGACTATAAGGACGGCCCGCTCGGCGGACGCGACGACCTCAACTGGCGCAAGCACACGCTCGCCTGGGTCAACGAGGCGGGCGACGTCCGGCTCGAATACCGCCCGGTCCACACCGAGCTCATCGCTGACGGTATCGATCCGAAGAAGATCGAGCCGAAGGCGCGCGTCTACTGATCTCGAGGATTAAGGCATATGGTTGAACTCGCTCTTCCCAAGAACTCGCAGATCACCGAAGGCAGGGTTTGGCCGAAGCCCGCCGGCGCCGCGAATCTACGCGAATACCGGGTCTATCGCTGGAACCCGGACGACGGCAAGAACCCGCGGATCGATACCTATTACATCGATGTCGACGATTGCGGGCCGATGGTGCTCGACGGCCTGCTCTACATTAAGAACAAGATCGACCCGACGCTGACCTTACGCCGCTCCTGTCGCGAGGGCATCTGCGGCTCCTGTGCGATGAACATCGACGGCACCAACACGCTTGCCTGCACCAAGGGCATGGACGAGATCAATGGCGCGGTGAAGATCTATCCGCTGCCGCACATGCCAGTGGTCAAGGACCTCGTGCCGGATCTCACCAATTTCTATGCCCAGCACCGCTCGATCGAGCCCTGGCTGAAGACGGTCTCGCCGACGCCGGCCAAGGAATGGCGGCAGAGCCATGAGGACCGCGCCAAGCTCGACGGACTCTATGAGTGCATCCTCTGCGCCTGCTGCTCGACCTCCTGTCCGAGCTATTGGTGGAACGGCGATCGCTATCTCGGCCCGGCCGTCCTCTTGCAGGCCTATCGCTGGCTGATCGATTCCAGAGACGAGGCGACCGGCGAGCGGCTCGACAATCTGGAGGATCCGTTCCGCCTCTATCGCTGCCACACAATCATGAACTGCGCCCAGGCCTGTCCGAAGGGTTTGAACCCGGCCAAGGCGATCGGCGAGATCAAGAAAATGCTGGTCGAGCGGCGGTTCTGACCGCCGGCATCCAAAATGCGATTTCTCAATTGAGCGGCGGGCCACTGCAGGTGGCTCGCCGTTTGCGTTATCACGGCTCTCACATCGACGTGTTGCTATGTGATTTTGAAAGCCGCGGCGAGGCGCATAGGTATAACTCGGAGGATTGAGATCGCCTATGCTTCGCGCGCTAGTCGGATTGGCCGCTTTATCTCTGCTGCTTGCACCGGCGCGGGCGGCGGAGCCGCAATATGCGATTTTCGCGGGCGGCTGCTTCTGGTGCGTGGAGTCCGATTTCGATGCGGTGCCAGGCGTTCTCGAGACGATCTCCGGCTATGCCGGCGGCAAAAGCGCGAATCCGACCTACCAGACCTATGAGCGGGGCGGACACCGCGAAGTGGTTCGCATCAAGTTCGATCCCGCCACGGTCTCCTATGCTGAGCTCGTCAACATCCTGCTCCGCACCACGGATCCGACGAATGCCCGCGGCCAGTTCTGCGATCGCGGCTTTGCCTATACGACGGCAATTTATGCGCTGAACGATGCCCAAGCGATGGATGCGAAGGCCGAGAAGATCAAAGCCGAGGCGGAACTCGGCCGGCCGATCGTCACGCCGGTGGAGGGACGTGCAAAGTTCTGGCCGGCGGAGGATTATCATCAGGACTACGCGGCGCGAAATCCGCTGCGCTACTGGTATTACCGTAGCAGCTGCGGCCGAAACAGGACGGTCGAGGCGCTCTGGGGCGAGCGCGCCTATGCCGGCGTCGAACATTGATCCAGCGTGAGCGTTTCCCTCGTGCAACAGCCTCAGCAGAAATGCGTCGCCTTGATTTGACAGGTGGATTTGCTGTAATTCGGCCTTTATTATCGCGTTGCATCATGAGCGCGAACAATATCGGGGGTGAAGATATGCGGGTTTTTCATGCGGCAGCGGGGCTTGTTATTGTGCTCGCGCTGGCCGGATGCCAGAGATCCTTTGGTGGCTTCGGTTCTCAGGACATTTCTCCCGCTCCTGCTCCCCTGCAAGCGCAGCCGGTGCCGTCGGTCTCATCGAACCAGCTGCCCGATCCTTCGACCAGCACCGCGCAGTTCCCGGCGGCTCCCAGCGGCACTGCGGCCGGTGCGCCGGGCGGTACGGAGGT
>JAPSJG010000476.1 GCA_031178305.1 Sinorhizobium sp. | reverse complement strand
CGGCTCGATCGCCAAACGCGAGGCCGTATAGATTTCGACCCGCTCCTCCTCAGTATTGCCGGCGGCGATAATCGCGTCGAGATCGATGGGATTGGCGAGTTCGGTTTCGAGGAAGGCGGTGGCATCCGCGGAAAGGCCGGAGACGGCGAGTTTGCCCATGATCTGGCGACGCTCGGTTTCGTTGATGTGGCCGTCGGCCCGCGCGGCGGCGATCATCGCGCGGACGAGCACGAGCGCGAAGTCGTCGCTCATGGCCTCCGGTGCGGCGAAGCCGGAATCGGCCGGCGGCGCTGGCAACTGGGCCGGCGCCGAGGCTGCGGTCTCGGCGACGGGCGCCTGGCCCGCCTGATACTTCTTGTAGGCCTGGTAGCCGAGGCCGGCGATCGCCGCCAGACCGCCCAGAACCGCCGCATTGCCGGCCAGCTTGCGGCCGGACTTGGTGCCGAGCAGGACCGCCGCGATCGCACCTGTTGCCAAGGGATTATCCTTGGCAAGCTTGGTCATCTGATCCGCGCGGCCGCGAACCGAGCCGCCGGCGCCGGGCACCTGCGATCCCAGGAACTGATCCAGCAATTTTTTCGCGTCAAACATCGGCTTCGCTCCTTATCGGTTTGGCGGCTATCGGGAGGCTTTCGGCGCCTCCCGTCCCGCTCCTTTCGGCGGAGAGAGACATAGGAATCGTGCCGGCAAAATACAAACGCGATGCGAACATGAGAAAAGGCCGGGCGCCCCCTTTATGAGGAACTTGCCTCAAGCCTTCAGCGAGGCCGCCTCCGCGGCGAGCTTGGTGATGCCGGCCCAGTCGCCGTTGGCGACGAGTTCCTTCGGCGCCACCCAAGAGCCGCCGACGCAAACGACGTTCGGCAGAGAGAGATAATCGCGGGCGTTCGCGAGTGAAATGCCGCCGGTCGGGCAGAACAGGGTCCCCGCGAGCGGCGAGGAGAGCGCCTTCAGATAGGCGGCGCCGCCGGCCTGCTCGGCCGGGAAGAACTTCATCACGTCGTAACCCTCCTCGCGCAGGCCCATCACTTCGCTCGCGGTTGCCGCTCCCGGAAGCAACGGCACCTCGTGCTCATTGGCGACGTCGATCAGTTCCTGCGTCGTGCCGGGGCTGACGACGAACCGCGACCCTGCCTCCACGGCCGCTTCGAACTGGGCCGCGTTGAGGACCGTCCCGGCCCCGGCGACCGCACCTTCGACCTCGTCTGCCACCCTGCGAATCGCCTCGAGTGCCGCCGGCGTGCGCAGCGTGATCTCGATCGCCTTGAGGCCGCCGGCAACCAGCGCCCGTGCGAGCGGTACGGCGGTCGCGGCATCATCGATCACCAGCACCGGCACTACCGGTTGCAGCTTGAGGATGGAAAGAAGCTTGTCGGTCTTCACGCTCATGCCTGCCGTCCTTTTAAAACGATTGAATGTTGCCCTTCGCATACTCCGCCCGCCTGTCATTGTCGAGCCCGAAAGGCGCGCACCACCCCATCACCTAAGAGCGGAGGCTAAAATGTTATCCGTGCCGACGAGATGGACTTGAGCGTGACCAATTTAACGGTAGTCTCTGCCGGTAGTCGACCTCTGGATATGGCGGGGATCTATGGCGAAGGAGATAGAGCGCAAGTTCCTGGTTGCTTCAGACGGCTGGCGGCAACATGCCGACAAGGGCATCAGACTCCGGCAGGGCTATATCGTGACCATGGAGAACCGTTCGGTTCGCGTCCGCATCCACGGCAACAAAAGGGCGCGCCTCACCATAAAGATCGGCAAATCATCGCTGGTCCGCAATGAATATGAATATGAACTGCCGATGGACGACGCCCGCGAGCTCCTGACCCAGGCGGTCGGCATCGTAATTGAGAAGCGGCGCTTTCGCGTGCCGCATAAGGGTTTCACCTGGGAGGTGGACGTTTACGAGGGCGCGCTCGAGGGGCTCGTCGTCGCCGAAGTGGAAATGAAGCGGGAGACAGACCTGCCTGCCTTGCCGGCCTGGCTCGGGCGCGAGATCACCGGCGATCGGCGCTATTCCAACCAGGCGCTTGCCACTGAGGGGCTGCTGGTTGCATAGCTATGACCTACGCCTTCACGCCGGGACGGCCCTTCACCGAAGACTTTCGCGCTATCGCTGCCGAACAGATCGAGCGCGCAATGGCGGTGCTGAGAGAGCGGCCGGCTGGACTGCACGAGGCGATTCACGACGCCCGGAAGAATTTCAAGCGCCTTCGCGCGCTTTACCGGCTCGTGGCCTGCGATGCCGCCCTGTTCCAGAAGCAGGAAAACGCCCGCATTCGCGACATGGCGCAAAATCTCTCGACCGTCCGGGATGCGGCAGCCCTTGTCGAGAATGCCCAATATCTGCGCGAGCATGCGGCCAGTGAAGAACAGCAGGTGGCGCTGGACAAGGTCTGCTCTTTCCTGCTTGCCCGCCGCGACCGCATCGCCGAAAGCGAAACCGATCTCGACGGAAAAATCTGCGAGACGATCGCCGGCTGCGGACAGGCGCTTTCAGCACTTGCACATATTTCCTTCCATAACGGCAGGCGAAAATCCGCCGTTCGACTCGAAAAGGGCTGGCGGCGCGCGCTGGAGCGCGCCGCCAGCGCTAGGGCTGCTTGTGGAACGGGCACCGACGCGCGCCTCTTCCACGAATTGCGCAAGTGCGCCCAGGACTACCGGATGCATCTCGAGCTGCTCCGGGAGGTGTGGCCGTCGGCCATGCAGGCAAAACGAGCGGAAACCAGGGAACTGGTGGATATACTCGGTCACCTGAACGACTTGGCCACTTTGACGTCGTTCATCGACGAAGGACCGGAACTCGCCGGCGACAGCCAGAACCAGGCGCACCTCCTTTCCGCGATCATCACCCGCCAGGAGGAGCTCCGCCAGGAAACGTTGAAACGCGCACATGCGGTTTTTCTCGAAGAGCCGGGGAGGGAAAGCCGGACTGTCGAATTGCTCTGGCTCGAGGCTGCACGATAGCTGCGTCTCGCCCCAGGTCGCTGCCGCGATCTTCTCCCCGCCTGCGGCGAAAACCGGCCCTGCCGCAGGCGCTCATGTGCTCTCGGGCGTAGACGCCAGCTGCAAATAGCCTCGGTGTGCCCTCGCCCATCTCGCGGGGATGAGGGGCATTCACAAATGCTTCGCGGCAATTGCGCGAGGCGCGCGA
>JAPSJG010000475.1 GCA_031178305.1 Sinorhizobium sp. | reverse complement strand
CATGAAATGTCTGCTCCCGGGGCGTTTCGATCGGCTGACGATACTCCTCTATCTGGCCATGGGCTGGGGCGGGATTCTTGCCGCCCGCTCGCTGTTCACCGCGTTGAGCACGACGACGCTTGTCCTCATCGTCGTCGGCGGCGTCATCTATTCGGTCGGCATCATTTTCCATGTTTGGGAGCGGCTGCGATACCAGAATGCCATCTGGCATGGCTTTGTCGTCGCGGGGTCAGCGGTGCACTATTCGGCCGTCCTCACTTGCATCAGCGGTGCGGCGTCCTCCTGACCTTGCTGGGCCACGTTGCAAGCCGCTACTGCATGTCTCCTTAAATCGACCTCGATTTAAGAACAAAGACATGCAGCAATTCAAAGTGCCACAGCGACTTTGCGCGTCTGATAAGACTCAATCCGGCGGTTGGCATCCTTCTGCCGGGCTGAGCGCTGCTGCCATGCGCGAGATCACGCCATCGAAACTCGTCAGCTTCGACTTGCGATATTGCAGGCGAAAATAGGCGGCGCTGCCATCACAGAGTGCGATTGCCCGCGTGTAGAACACCTCTCGCTCGCGCGCGCCCGAGAAGCTCGCCCAAACGGGCGAGACGCGTGAGAAGATTATTCTCCACCCGTCCGCTTTCTCGTAAGCGATCCGCTCTGTGACGTCGGTTTCAAAGTCACCGCCCGGCGGATGGGTGCCGAAGACGATCAGGGTCGCGCCGTTATCGCCCGAATGGAAGCTCGCGCCGTCGCCGTTGTCAGCTTCCGCGCGCATCTCGAACCCGGGAGGAATGTCGACCGTGTAGCCAAAGCGAGGATTGGCGTAAGGATGCCAGTCGTCTTCTGCGGCAGCGGGGGAGGCAAGCGCCGGTAGTAGGGCCAGGGTAAGAAGTAGGCGGCGCATGGGAAATGTCCTCTCAACTCCGATCTGCCGCTTTCGCTATACACTCGCGCCTTTCCCCAGGCGCGCAAAAAGGAGCTTGAGCTGCAACATTCGTTTTATCCTCCACCGATCGAGAGCAGCCTGTATCCAATAGCCCGACTGCCAAGTCTCCGCCGGTTCCCGCTGGAACAGGCGAAGGCTCTCACTCAGTCCTCTTCAAAGATCATGGCGGTGCCGTTCAGGCAATAGCGCAAGCCGGTCGGCGGCGGTCCGTCGGGAAAGACATGACCGAGATGGGCATCGCAATCGGCACAGCGAATCTCAGTTCTCATCATGAAATGCGACCGGTCGACATATTCGGCGATCGCGTGCTCGTCGATCGGCGCGAAATAGCTCGGCCAGCCGCAGCCGGAATCGAACTTCGTATCGGACCGGAAGAGCGACCGCCCGCAACAGACGCATTTGTAGGTCCCGGTTTTCTTATTGTTCAGGAACGGACCGGTGAAGGGACGCTCGGTGCCATGTTCGCGCGTGATGCGATATTGCTCGGGCGTCAGGAGCGCCCGCCATTCCTCTTCGGTTTTCTTGACTTTCCGCGTGCCGGCGTCGGCCATGGTCAAACTCCTTCTCGATTGCGGCGATTATATAGGATGAGCTTCGCACGTCGACAAACGGGAGCGTTTCGGCGGGTGCGGTGTGAATGCCGCTTTTCGGGATCCTGCCGTTCTGCCGACGTCTCTCGTCTAGCGGCCTTGTGCGCCCATAAAGAGCGCGGCGCCGTAGCGCAGCGGCCAGATAACCTTGATCTTTGCCGATTTGCTCTTGAGGCGAACCGGGGCTTCTTCTATGTCCGGAATCCGACTTTACCGGTCGATCAATCAGCGGAGGAGCGTGGCAAGGCGATGGACATCGCGGCCCTGACATTTCTGGCCCTTGGTCTCCCCTTCGTCGCGGCGCTCGTCGCGCCGGCTTTGACGCGGCTGCTCGGCCACAATGCCGCCTGGGTCCTTGCGCTTGTGCCGGCGGCAGTCTTCGCGCATTTCCTCCGCTTCGTCCCCGAGGTGGCGAACGGCGAGCTCGTGACGGGCGGCTATGCCTGGGTACCCTCCTTCAATGTCAGCTTCTCCTGGCTGATCGATGGCCTGTCGCTGACTTTCGTTCTGCTGATATCCGGCATCGGCGCGCTGATCGTGCTCTATTCCGGCGGCTATCTGAAAGGACACCCGCATCAGGGGCGGTTCTTCTCCTTCATCCTGATGTTCATGGGATCGATGCAAGGCCTCGTCGCCTCCGACAGTTTCCTGATGCTCTTCGTGTTCTGGGAGTTGACGTCGATCACCTCCTTCCTGCTGATCGGCTTCGATCACAGTCGCGAGGCGGCGCGGCGCGCCGCACTGCAGGCGCTGGTCGTCACGGGCGGCGGCGGCCTGCTGCTGCTCGCGGGGCTGCTGATCCTCTGGAATGTCAGCGGCGTCACCCAACTTTCGCTGATCCTCTCCTTCGGTACGGAGCTCAAGCAAAGCCCGTTCTATCTTGCGGCGCTTCTCCTGGTGCTCGGCGGTGCTTTTACCAAGTCGGCGCAGTTTCCCTTTCACTTCTGGCTGCCGAATGCGATGGAGGCACCAACGCCGGTGTCCGCCTATCTCCATTCGGCAACGATGGTGAAGGCCGGCGTCTATCTGTTGATGCGCCTCAATCCGGTTCTGGGCGGAACGCCGGAATGGCAGATCCTTCTGCCGCTCTTCGGCGTCGCAACGCTTGTCGCCGGCGCCGCGCTTGCCGTGCGCCAGACGGATTTGAAGTTGATGCTGGCCTACACGACCATGTCGTCGCTCGGTCTCCTGGTCATGCTGACGGGGCTCGGGGAGCCCTATGCGATCGAGGCCGCGGCGCTCTACCTCGTGGCACACGCTCTGTTCAAGGGCGCATTGTTCATGGTGGCGGGCATCATCGACCACGAGACCGGATCGCGCAACCTGCCCGAGCTCGGCGGATTACGCTCGGCCATGCCGCTTACCTTCGCAATCGCGCTCGGTGCGGCACTATCCATGGGCGGCCTGCCGCCCTTCTTTGGCTTTCTTGCGAAGGAGGAGATCTACGCGGCGTTGTCCGCCTTCGACCTTCGCTCGATTGTCTTTGCGGCGCTCACCATACTCGCCAATGCGCTGATGTTCGCCGTCGCCTTCGCGATCGCGCTGAAGCCGTTCCTGGGGCCGAAGGCGAGCACGCCGCTGCATCCGCACGAGGCGCCGGTGCAGCTTTGGGTCGGGCCCGCGGTTCTGGCCT
>JAPSJG010000474.1 GCA_031178305.1 Sinorhizobium sp. | reverse complement strand
CTCACGGTTTCGCCCGTGCGCGATGCGGGCGGGCGCATCATCGGCGCTTCGAAGATCGCGCGCGACATCAGCGAAACCAAGCGGGCGTCGGAGGCGTTGACGGCGCGCCTGCGCGAACAGGCTGCCCTCTACAGCCTCGCCCAAAGACAGCAGCGGGCGAAGGAGATTGAAGAAATCTACGAGGCGTCGCTGGATGCCATCCAGAACGCACTCTCCTGCAACCGTGCATCCATACTGATATTCGACAAGTCCGAGAAGATGCGCTTCGTCGCCTGGCGCGGTCTCTCCGAACAATACCGGCAGGCCGTCGATGGGCATTCTCCCTGGACCGGCGACGCAGTGGACCCAGAGCCTATATTCATCGAAGACATCGCTCTCGCCGATATCGCACAAGAGCTCCGGCCGGTCATCATGGCGGAGGGCATAGCCGCGCTCGGCTTCATTCCACTCGTCGCCGAAGGACGGCTCATCGGCAAGTTCATGACCTATTATGACCTGCCGCACGCCTTCACCGCCAATGAGATCAGCGTGGCCCTGACGATTGCACGGCAGCTCGGCTTCAGCATCGAGCGCCTCCGCGCTGAAGATGCGAGACAGCGCGCGGAGGAGCTGCTGCGTCGCAAGGGGGCGCTGGAAAGGGCGCGCGCAGCAGAATTGATGGCGATCATGCAGGCGGTGCCCGCGTTGATCTGGATTGCGCGCACTCCCGATTGCCGGGTCATCAGCGGCAATCGAGCTGCCTACGAGCTCCTGCGGCAACCTCACGATACCAATCTGTCGCTGTCGGCGCCAGCGGGCGAGCGGCCCGACAACTTCCAGATCTTCTCCGAGGGGCGGCCGCTGGCTGCCGAAGAAATGCCTGTGCAAAGGGCGGCGCGCGGTGAAGAGGTCCCGAATTTCGAAGAGGAAATCCGTTTCGACGACGGTTCGTCCCGTTACCTTTTCGGGAACGCGACGCCGTTGCGCGATGCTGCTGGCGAGGTGATCGGTGCCGTGGCGGCGTCCGTGGACATAACCGAGCGCAAGCAGGCGGAAGAAGCCCTTCAGGAAAGCGAGCGGCGACTCCAGATCGCGCTCGCGGCCGGGCGAATGGGGGCCTGGGAATGGAATCCGGCAACCGGGGAGGTGATATGGTCACCGGGCCTGGAGGCGCTTCACCGGCTTGAACCGGGTACCTTCGGCGGCACATTCGCCGATTTCAAGCGGGACATTCACCCGGACGACCTTCCTCTTATCGAACTCGAAATCGCAAAAGCCCTGGAGAGCAGGGAAAACTATCATGTCGTCTATCGGGTCCGGCTTCCCGACGGCGCGATTCGGTGGATGGAGGCGTTCGGACAGTTCTCAACGCCTGGACCCGGGCGTCCGACGAAGCTTGCCGGCGTATGCATGGATATCACCGCGCGAAAGGAAGCGGAATCTCAGCGCAATCTTCTCGTCGCCGAACTCAGCCACCGGGTGAAGAACACGCTTGCGATCGTCAATTCGATCGCGCGTCAGTCCTTTTCGACCAATCCGGACGCGCACGAGGCGCACAGATCCTTCGATGCCCGCATCCGCGCGCTGGCGCAAACGCACACGCGCCTTGCGGAAGCGAATTGGTCCGGAGTGTCGCTCGAAACTGTGCTCTCGGATGAACTGTCGCCATACAAGGACGCCGACAGGAACAACATCTCGCTGCGTGGACCGAGGACGATGTTGCCGCCGAAACATGCGCTCACCCTCGGCATGGCCGCGCATGAACTCGCCACCAATGCGGCCAAGCACGGCGCGCTATCGGCGCAGAGCGGCAGCGTTGAAATCGAGTGGGCCTTCGATCCGCAAGAGAAAAAGCTGCGGATCTGCTGGCAGGAAACGGGCGGGCCGCCTGTCCTTGCGCCAAAGCGCAATGGTTTTGGCCGCCTGCTGCTGGAGCGAGTCCTCGCCTCGGACCTGGGGGGCGAGGTGCACCTCGACTTCGCGCCGCAGGGGCTGACATGCACGATCAACCTCCCGCATCCGGGGGGAGCTTCCCCATGATGCCGGCCGAACCATGTCGGGTCTTCGTCGTCGAAGACGAATTTCTGGTCGCCTTACAGATCGAGGAGGATCTCGCGGCCGCCGGCTACATGGTAATCGGCCCATTCACCAGCCTCGGCGCATCCCTCGCCGCTCTACGGACGGAACATTTCGAAGTGGCGACCCTGGACCTCAATTTGCGCGGCGAACTCGGCTATCCACTGGTCGATGCACTGATGGAGCGACGAGTACCCGTGCTGCTGCTGACCGGCTACGCAGTGTCGGACCTGCCGGAACGCTATCGGGCGCTGCCCTCCCTGACCAAGCCGTTCGACGGCGCGACGCTCATTCGGAAAATCGAGAGCCTTCTGTCGGCAAGGTGAATGTTCTCGCCGGCCGGCGCAGCGCGGGATCAAAAAGCGTGTGCGCGGTATTCCGCCCGCATCCCGCGCTGACTTGTTAAAATCGATACATTTATAATTTCAGGTTGGTCCAACCTAAAATCACCGTGATGCAGTCGACCGGCACGAGATTATACTTCGGCCGGCAAGAGCTCGGAAATCGGCACCTGAAGCGCGCCTGCGATGCGTTTCAGTTTCGCCGGATCGTGGTCGCCGCCGCTTTCGATCTCGTTGATCTCGACACTGGTAAGGCCACAGGTGACGGCAAGGTCTTCAATACTGTAACCGACAGCCTCACGAGCGGCCCTGACGCGGTCGGCGATATTGCCAGCGGGCAAGAGGGAGGCCTGTTCGCCGATATGGGAGGGGGAAATGGACATAAATGTCTCCTTCTCAAGGCATTAAATTCTTGCGAATTCGATGTGGAGTGCGGGTGACAGGCGCCGTTAACACGGCGGTAACGTTTTATGTCATTGTTGTAACATGGACAAGCCGAAATGAAACGCCCGGCGGCAAAGCGCGTCCGGGAACACACCTACAGCGCCGCGCCTCTTACCAGACGCGCAAAGGTCGCTGTGGCACTTTGCACGAGCATGCGCTGAGCGGACTACACGCCGCGCTTGTTGCCCCAGAGAAGGACGTGCAGTTGCGGCAGCACCCGCGCTTCGAACCATCTGTCTTCGGTGACTCTCGCCACCAGCCAGCGCATCCGCTCCATCACCCCTTCGATGTCGATCGGCGCACCGCTGTCCTCAGGCGGTGGCGGCGTATGGTTGCCGGGCT
>JAPSJG010000473.1 GCA_031178305.1 Sinorhizobium sp. | reverse complement strand
CGCACTCGATGGGGGCAGTCCGTCATCATCGGCGTGGCCGGTGCGGGACAGGAAATGTCGACCGGTTTGGCTCACCAGTCCGGCTACCAAGCGTCAGCCGCCGTTGAGAATGCTTCGTTTTAAATCATGGTGGGCCGCTGGTCACATGAATTTCATTCAACTGAATCTCATCATTTGCGGTCGTTTTTCATACCTTCGATAGTCTCCCGGCACTCAACCAGGAGAAACCAGATGCGAATGGACACCCTTTTCTGCAGTGTTGTGGGCGCTTGCCTGCTCGTTTCCAGTACAGTAATGGCAGATGTTGCCTTGAACGGTCAAAACGCAACACCCGAAATGATTGTTCGTGTGGCTGCTGGTGAAGCCGTTAAGGTCGACAGCAAAAGTCTCGACAAGGTTGCCCGCTCCTACGCCGTGCTTCTCCAGGGCGCCAAGGAAGGACAGGAAATCTACGGTCTCACTGTCGGCGTCGGCTGGAACAAGGACCGGAAGACGGTCGATGCGACGGGGGAGCTGACGCCGGAACTTATGGAGGCATCGCGCGAGTTCAATGAGGGGCTGCTTCGTGCCCACTCGGTTGGCGTCGGTCCGGATACCGCGCTTCCAGTCGTGCGCGCGGCGATGGCCGTCCGGCTTAACAATATCCTGACAGGCGGTCCGGGGGTCAGCCCACGTTGCGGAGATGCTCATCGCGTTCCTGAACAAGGGCATCACCCCGATCATGCCCTCGCGCGGCTCGGTCGGGCAGGCGGATATGACACTGCTCAGCCGTATCGGTCTTGCCATGCTCGGCGAAGGCGAGGTCGACTATCAGGGCCGCCGGATGCCGGCAGGGGATGCCCTAAAGACCGCGGGCATCGAGCCGCTAAAGCCGTTCGGCAAGGATGGCCTCGCGATTCTCAGTTCCAATGCCTATACCGCTGGTCTCGCAGCTATGGCCATTCATGACGCCGAGCAGCTTCTGTCGACGTCGCGTCTCGTCTACGCGCTCAGCCACGCCGCATCAGCGTCTGGTTGCCGACGCTCGCACGTCAGATGCAGTCCGCTGCCGTCTGCAGGAAATCTACGCGGGGCTCGATCCTGTCCTGCTATTGCGCGATATCCGCGCCCTGCAGGAGCGACTTGCTGCGCTTGCCGACACTCCGCCGGCCATGCGCTCTGACGGGCTACCTCAACCCATCGACCTTTTCCTGGCGAGCTTGCGGACGGCCTGGAAGGACGGAGCTACCCGGCCGACGGATCGCCCGATTGTAAAAGCCAAAAGAGGGCGGCGGCGTCCTGACCCTCTCGTTAAGGCGACTGCCGACTTGCGAAATTGGTTCGAAGCCGAACCATGGCGAACCGGCAGTGAACTTCTGTCACGATTGCAGGTCGAGTATCCCGGCGCTTACCCCGACAAACTGCTTCGAACACTTCAGCGCCGGCTGAAGGTCTGGCGCAGCGAACAGGCAGACGCGTTGCTGTTTGGCACCTTGAACAAGGAGCTGCCGCTCCAGCAGATTACGAGGCCACACTGAGGCGCCGTGGCGCTCGCGAAGGAGGCCAGGCGCTGCGAAACCCCTACCATCTCCGCGCCCGGCCTCCTTCGCCCCAACGCGGGAGCAAAATGAATGAGGCAACGTGCGAATGTCGGGGAGCATCATTACGTGCGGCAATACGAGTCTCACCTTGATTGTCGCCGCGCACTTCGAGCTCGCTTCACCATCTTATGCCGACTGTCCGGTCGAAACGGGGGGCAGTTCACCGAAGCAAATCGCCCGTTCGAGGCGAGATGGACATCGGAAAGATTGACGTCGCCGCAATCGAGGCGGCGCGGCGCGGCTGACGCCTCGTCGTGCGGCCCGGGTGGCGGCCTGGTTTGAACGCCAACTCGAGTCGATGCGAGAGATCGCACCTCCCGTGTGGGCATTGTTGAGAGTTGCATGCGCCGGCACGCAAACGGCCACCTCTTCGAAAGCAACGCTTTTGCCGAGGTGGCCTTGCGGCCGTGAGGAGAAGCCCCCCGGTTGGGTCTCGTCGATTAACTGGAGGTCAAAACGTAGCGACGGTTGCCGGAAAGCGCCGGCCGTGCGTTCATTGAATAAAGCCCGGTGAACTTCTTGATGTCGGCCGGATCGACCTCGATCGGTTCCATCGCGACCATCCAGTCGACGATCTCGCTGCAAGGAGGGGTGGTGAGCGATCCCTCATAGCTCCAATACCTCAGCGAGGTGGGCAAGAGGCCTTTCGGGTCGACGGCATCGAGTTGGGTTTCTTCGCCGGCGTTCTGCGGGAACTTCGCCGCGAGGCTCGCGAAGGTCGGGTTGGCCGCGCCGGGGACAAAGAAAACGCCGAGAACGCCGAGCGCGCCGGTCTCCGCATTCTTGTGAACGAAATGCGCTTCCATCGGGAAATTCTTGCCGTCGACAAGATGCTCGCTCGGCGCGTGGAAGTGATATTGCACAAGATCAAAGGTCTTGTCGCCGCGGCGAAGCGTACCGCCAGCGGCCTTCACCTGGATCGTATGGCCATTGTTGAGGATCGTGCCGCCGCGCCTCCAGTCCGTCGCCAGATTGGGGATTTCGGCCTTGATCGCGCCCCGGATGTCGATCGGTGATTGCTGTGAGCCGGCCGAACAAGCACTGTTCTCAGGGCTCAAGGTACCCCAATGCTCAGGCCCCTCTTCGCCTTCATAGCCCCAGTGCACGCCCTCGGCCGCGTATGCCGTCCTGACGCAGAGCGGGCAGGCCGCAAGCAAGGCCAGGCCCCTGAGGAAATCACGCCTTTCCATTCATATTCCCTTTCGAATGATCACGAGCAGATCGCGCTCGGGGACGGGATGGTGTCCTCGATACCTGTCCAACACCTGTCAGAATGGGGCGTTCTAGAAAGGGCTGGTCGAAACGCCGTCTCTTTGGGCAGACCGAGCAGCAGCGGCGAGCGCAATGGAATTCCTCTCCTATCACCTCAGCCGGATGCTCCGCCAGTGACGCTCGAGATCGTCAACGCCTTACGTGACGAACTGCCGTGACTTTCCTGCTCGACGTCAATGTGCTGATTGCCTTAATCGATCCGGGCCATGTTGCCTGCGCATTTCGCAAAAGCCGGACAGGGATTCCGCTAAGTCGCGGACATTCGTTTCACTAAGTCCCGGACAGTTTTGCGGCGGTGGTCCTCGGGTGCCTGGTTGTCTTCATGGGTGATTGATTTCGC
>JAPSJG010000472.1 GCA_031178305.1 Sinorhizobium sp. | reverse complement strand
GCGACTGCGAGGATCAGGTTCATCCAGTCCTGCGGTTTCTTCCTTTCCGTCAGCATTGCCATCACAACCTCCACAGATGAAGTTGAACAAGCGACCACCTGCCTCTGGCAGGTGTAAGAATCAGATAATTCTTGCAGAATCGCATTCAATACCCCGCCCGTTCGGCATTGCGGATTACGCTTCATCTTTCCGAATGCGCCAGGAAATTTTGAAAGTGTTTCGTTCTCCATTGGGAAATGGACGGCTAGCGGTCGTTCGCGCGACGAAGCACAATTATCGGGCTGCGCATGAGAGGCGAGAGTGCTCACGCGCCGCGGCCAGAGGGCCGCCGTGACTGTTTGATTATCGGTCAGAAATAGCAATGGTCGGAGCCGGAGGAGCGGCTCCCGGCCCCCGTCTCGGGGCGGCGCGCCTGCCGGAGTGGGACGAGGAGAGGCGACCGGTAAGTATTCCGCGTCCCGCTCGTGAGGATCGATCACGTCCATCATCGTCGTGATCCAAGGGAGGAACAATGTTCGAGCGATTTTTCAAACTGAAAGAGCATGACACCACGATCCGCACGGAGGTGGTGGCGGGTCTTACGACATTCCTGACGATGTCGTACATCATCTTCGTCAACCCCGATATCCTGTCGACCACCGGCATGGATCGTGACGCCGTATTCGTCGCGACCTGTCTTGCCGCCGCACTCGGTTCCGCGGTGATGGCACTCGTCGCCAACTGGCCGATCGGCATGGCGCCCGGCATGGGGCTCAACGCCTTCTTCGCCTTCACCGTCGTGGCGGCGCTCGGCTTCACCTGGCAGCAGGCGCTTGGCGCCGTGTTCATCTCGGGCATCATCTTCCTGCTCTTGACCGTGACGGGCGTCCGAAGCTGGTTGATCGCCGGGATTCCGCATTCGCTGCGCAGCGCTATTGCGGCCGGCATCGGTCTTTTCCTCGGCATCATCGCCCTCAAGAATGCCGGCATCGTCGTCGACAATCCGGCGACACTGGTCGGCCTCGGCGACCTCAGCCAGACCGGACCGCTGCTGGCGATCCTCGGCTTCTTCGTCATCGCGGTGCTCGATTCACTGAAGGTGAGAGGATCGATCCTGATCGGCATTCTGGTGGTAACGGTTCTGTCGATGTTTCTCGGCGTCTCGGAATTCAAGGGCGTCGTTTCCGCACCGCCGAGCATCGGCCCGACCTTCTTCCAGCTCGACATCATTGGCGCGCTGCATGGCGGTCTCGTCCACGTCATCCTAGTCTTCGTGCTTGTCGAAGTCTTCGACGCGACCGGCACGCTGATCGGCGTCGCCAAGCGGGCGAAACTCGTGGAGGAGGGCAAGCCGAGCCGCCTTGGGCGTGCGTTGCTCGCCGACAGTACGGCGATCGTCGCCGGTTCGATGATCGGCACCAGCAGCACCACCGCCTATGTTGAAAGCGCCTCCGGCGTGCAGGCGGGCGGCCGCACAGGGCTCACCGCGCTTACCATTTCGGTGCTCTTCCTTGCAGCCCTCTTCGTCTCGCCCCTTGCCGCCGCCGTCCCGTCCTACGCGACCGCGCCGGCGCTGCTTTACGTTGCCGGGCTGATGATGCGTGAACTCACCGAAATCGAGTGGGATGACCTGACCGAGGCAGCGCCGGCGGCGCTGACGGCACTCGCCATGCCCTTCACCTACTCGATTGCCAACGGCCTCGCCTTCGGCTTCGTGAGCTATGTGATCCTGAAGCTCTGCACCGGCCGCTGGACCGTCATCCACCCGGCGACACAGATCGTTGCAGCGCTGTTTATCGTCCGCTTCGCCTTCTTCGGCGAGTGAGATCACGAGGAGCTTCGACGCTCTCGCAAGCGAAACTACCGGACCCGCGATGGCGGGTCCGGTTTTATCATCAATAAAATCCGAGTTACTCCTCCCGGCTGACCTCAGGTTCTCCCGTGCGGCTTTGGGCGCCGGTCGTGATTGTCCTGAGGGTCAAGCGTAAGGCTGGCGGAAGCGGGCAAGCGTCCGATCGACATTGCACCGGTGACGCGCTCTGACTTGAGCACCGGCATCCCCGCGATCGAGGCTCGCCCCGTGCAGGTTGAGGAGCGGGCAATTGAGACGCTTGGCGATCGCGATCGATTGCGAACCCTGCCCCTTTACCGATTGCATCTACCATGTGACCCCGATGTCTTCCGCGGCAATTTGGTTCGGCAAACTGACCGCGAATCTGCATAACGGCGGATTGATGTGGAATGTCGCAACCTGGATGGCCACCGGATCACTCCGGCAGCATGTCCATGAGGCGCAGAGCCGCGATCCGCTCCACCTGGCGGCAGGCGGTCTCGAATTCCGTGTCGCGATCATTGCCGATCCGGCTTTCGAAGGTCTGGATCGCCCGCCGCATCGACATTGCCCGCTACTGGATAAAAGCCTATCCGTTCCGGCCCCGCGAGAACCGCCCCTCGCGGGTTTCAGAAGAAGCCTTCGTCGCCCGCTTCGGTTGCTCTTCGGTCGAACTCTCGGTCAGACGCTTCGCTTGGGCGAGCTTGCCGGCGAGATCGGGATGGGCGGTTAGAACCGAAAGACGCTCCGCCCCGCTAGCCGCGCGGAAGACCGCCGTCAGCGCCGCATGCAGACCGGTCGCCGTATCGTGGGCCGGCGACAACTCGCCGGCGAAGGCGCGCCGAGCTATCCAGTCGGAATGCAGGCCTCAGCCGGTCTCAATACTCTGACGGACCGCGAGCGCGAGCGCTTCAGGACCCTCAACGGCGCCTATGTCGAGAAATTCGGCTTTCCCTTCATCATGGCGGTCAAGGGCCGCAGCAAGGACGAAATCCTCGCCGCATAGAAGCCGCCCGCCTCCGTGATCAGGTCGAGCGTGTTTTCCGAACAGCGGCCTGTATACCAGCCGCGCGGCCGCTCGCCGGTGACAAGTGTATGCATCCGGACTGCCTCGGCGATCTCGGCGCGCTCCTCGTCGACGGTGAAATCCCTGTGCTCGATCCAATTCAATCCATGGGAGGCGATTTCCTCGCGCGGATTCGTACCGAGAAACAATGGGGCCAATTCCCCTGGAAAATTTTGAAAGTCTCGAAGTTCAAGCGCGCTACACAAGGTGGCCTGCTCTCCGGATACTCGGGATCGCGATTGAATTGGAGAAGCGAGACGCATGCAAACTCAGGGGGAAAATCCTGGTCGCCTGACGACCCATGTGCTGGACACGACAAGCGGCCGGCCGGCCGC
>JAPSJG010000037.1 GCA_031178305.1 Sinorhizobium sp. | reverse complement strand
AAACGCCCGCCTCCGCATAGCGCTCGACCCCGGCCACGTATTTCGGCGGTTCGGCACCGGCAAGCCCATCCTTGGAGAGCGGCGGCCGCTCATAGGGAAGATGCGGCTCGGCGCCGATCAATGTGACCTTGCCGTCGAAGCCCTTTTCCCTGAGGGCAAAGGCCGCCCTCGCGCCGCACTCACCGGCGCCCACAATCACGATATGCATGCTGGTCTCCTCCCCTCGCCTCCGGCGGAGGCGGCTCCTCAGGAAATTGCGATGAACACGTACCCGCCCTCGACCTTTACCGGATAGGTCTTGAGATTGACGCAGACGGGCGCGCCCTTGGCCTGACCGGTCTTGTAGTTGAAGCGGCCGTTATGCTTGGGACATTCGATGATGTCGTCCATCACCAGCCCGTCGGCGAGATGGATCTGCTCATGCGTGCAGAGGCCGTCCGTCGCGAAAAACTCGTCCTCCGGGCTGCGATAGACGGCGAAGGTGCGGCCCTCGTGGTCGAAGCGGATAACGTCTTCCTCGTCGATCTTGTCGGCAGCACAGACCTCGACCCAGTTCGAGCTCATGGTTTCCTCCATTCAAATGTTTTGGTTCTGATTGCCCGCCCGCTTCACTCGGCGGCCTGCACGGCCCGGTCGCTATGAAACTCCTCGCGATAAGGTTTCGCCGTCGGCGGCAGCTCCCGCTTCAGGAAATAATCCTCATTGCGCAACTGCCGCAGGAAGGCAGGGATCATCTCACGGTAGCCGTGGAGGATCGACGGATTGGGCGCCGGCAGGTCGTGCCTGATCATCTCATGCAGCTTCGGCAGCGCGTGATAAGGCACCATCGGGAACATGTGATGTTCGACGTGGTAGTTCATGTTCCAGTAGATGAAGCGGCTCACCGGATTCATATAGACCGTGCGGCTGTTCAGCCGGTGGTCGATGACGTTGTCGGCAAGCCCGCCATGCTGCAGGAGCCCGGTCAGCACGTGGTGCCAGGCGCCGTAAAGGCGCGGCAGGCCGATCAGCATCAGCGGGAGTATCGAGCCGAGATAGACCGAAAGCCCGATCGTCGCGAGATAGATGGTAAGCCAGATGCGGGCGACGAGGATCGCCTTCGGCCGCTCCATTTCCGGAATGAAGGTCTTTTCCGCAGCGCTGATCACGCCGAAGGCGTTGCGCACCATGTCGATGACCGCGTGCCAGACGTCGAGGATGCCGAAGAAGTTGAGGATCAGGCGAAAGAGGTCCGGCGGCCGCATGACGGCGATTTCCGGGTCGCGGCCGACGATGATCGTGTCCGTGTGGTGGCGGGTGTGGCTCCAGCGCCAGGTCACCGGGTTACGCATGATCATGAAGCAGGCGATCTGGTAGACGACGTCGTTCATCCACATCGTCTTGAAGGCGGTGCCGTGACCGCATTCATGCCAGCGGCTGTCGGAAGCCGAACCATAGAGCACGCCATAGGCAAGAAAGAAGGGAGCCGCCCATGAGCTGCCCCAGAAATAGATGCCGAGACAGCCGAAGACCACCATGCTGCCGAGCCAGATGATCGTGTCGCGAATGGCGGGCCCATCCTCGCGCTTCATCAGTTCCTTCATCTGCTTGCGCGGAATTTCGGTGTGATACCACTCGGCAGCGGCAAGGCCGCTCTCGACCGCGGCTTGGGCATCGCGGCCAAGCAGGCTGTAATCTCGTTTTGTCGGACCCGTCGTCATTCCTGCCTCCCGAGGCGCTCCCGATATGCGCCTCCACATGATGTCAGAAAGAATATTTTGACTTTTGACAAGTCTCAATGCAGTCATGATATATTCTCTCAAAAACCGTCAAATTGCTGACCTCATTCATGAGGGAATAACGTCAGGAGAAGAACATGGCCAACAGGCCGACAATCGCCGATCTCGCGCGCGCCGCTGGCGTGAGCGTCGCAACGGTCGACCGCGTTCTGAACGGGCGCCATCCCGTGCGAGAGGAGACGGCGCGCCGGGTCTACGATGCGGCGAAGGGGCTCGGCTACCACGCCGTCGGCCTCCTGCGTCAACGGGTCTTCGAGGATGTGCCGCAGTACCGGCTGGGCTTTCTCCTGCAAAAGCCGCAGCAGGCCTTCTATCAGGCGGTTGCGAAGGAAATGGAGAATGCCGCCCTGTCGCTCACCCATGTCCGCGCCGTCCCGCAAATCGACTTCGTCTCCAGTTCGACCCCGGCGGGCATCACAGAGAAGCTGAAAGCAATGGCGGTCCGCAACCAGGCAATCGCCTTCGTCGCGCCCGATTATCCGGCCGTCACCGCAGCGGTCGAGGAGCTGCGGGAGCGCGGCATTCCGTGCTTCGCGCTTCTCTCCGATTTCGCGACTGGCGTGCGCGAGGGCTATATCGGCCTCAATAATCACAAGGTCGGACGGACGGCCGCCTGGATGATCGCCCGGGCGGCAAAGCGCCCCGGCAAGGTCGCCGCCTTCATCGGCAGCCATCGCTTTCATGGCCACGAGCTGCGCGAGATTGCCTTTCGCTCGTACTTCCGCGAGAAGGCCGCGGAGTTCGAGGTTCTCGACACGATGGTCAACCTCGATACCGCCGAAATCACCCATGAGGCGACGCTCGATCTCCTGCAGCGCCATCCGGACCTCCTCGGCTTCTATGTCTGCGGTGGCGGCATGGAAGGGGCGATCTCGGCAATCCGAGAGGAGAAGCTCGAGGGCAAGCTGCACGTCGTCGTCAACGAACTGACGCCGGAATCTCGCGCGGCCCTTGCCGACGAGGCGGTGATCATGGCGATCGCCACACCGGTCCAGGCGCTCGCGAAAGAAACGATCAACCTCATGATCGACGCGATCGACCGGGGCGAGGCGGGTATGCCGGGGCAAACGATCCTGCCTTTTGACATCTTCCTGCCGGAGAGTATCTGACGGACGGCAGCCGGACAGTTTTGTTCATGGGTCGACGCTTATGGCGCCGCCATCGCTCCCGAATGAACGAGGCCCCATGGGGCCTATCCATGCGGTCACTGGTGCCGCCGAGACATCACCGTGCGGCCGACGGTAAGGATCGTGGCTGGACATTGCGTGCCGCCATGCCGGACCAGATCACACAGCCTTTGCCATTTTTGGCCGGGCATAGTTTGATGTCGGCTGCCCGCATTTCGCACCGGGTTATGCAACACAACCTGGATACGCTGCAACCATCCTTGAAATCGGTGCCACCATGTTCGACCTCATCGTACGAAACGCAAACCTCCCCGACGGCCGCAGCGGCATCGATATCGGCATTCAAGGCGACAAGATCGCTGAGGTCTCCATTAAGATCGAGGCGTCGGCGAACGAGGAGATAAACGCGGTGGGCCGGCTCGTCTCGCCGCCCTTCGTCGACCCGCATTTCCATATGGACGCGACGCTCTCGCTCGGGCTGCCGCGGCTCAATCGCTCCGGCACGCTCCTCGAAGGTATCGCGCTGTGGGGCGAACTCAGGCCGACGCTGACGCGCGAGGCTCTGGTCGAACGAGCGCTGCGTTACTGCGATCTCGCGGTCACGCAGGGGCTTCTCCATATCCGCAGCCATGTGGATACCACCGATCCGCGACTGGTGACCGTCGAGGCGATGCTCGACGTCCGCGAGAAGGTCGCGCCCTATATCGACCTGCAGCTCGTCGCCTTCCCGCAGGACGGCTATTACCGCTCGCCGGGGGCGGTCGATGCGCTGAACCGCGCCCTCGACATGGGCATCGATGTTGTCGGCGGCATTCCGCATTTCGAGCGCACGATGGCGGACGGCACCGCCTCGGTCGAAGCGCTCTGCCGGATTGCGGCCGAGCGGGGGCTGCCGGTCGACATGCATTGCGACGAGACCGACGATCCGATGTCGCGCCACATCGAGACGCTGGCACGAGAGACGATCCGCTTCGGGCTTCAGGGCCGCGTTGCCGGATCGCATCTCACCTCGATGCATTCCATGGACAATTACTACGTCTCGAAGCTCATTCCGCTGATGGCGGAGGCCGAGATCAACGTCGTTTCCAATCCGCTGATCAACACCATGCTGCAGGGCCGGCACGACACCTATCCGAAGCGCCGTGGCTTGACGCGCGTGCGCGAACTGATGGAGGCTGGCCTCAATGTCTCCTTCGGCCAGGATTGCGTGATGGACCCCTGGTACTCGATGGGCTCGGCCGACATGTTGGAAGTCGGTCAAATGGCGGTCCATATCGCCCAGATGGCGGGCATCGAGGACAGGAAGAATATCTTCGATGCACTGACGGTCAATTCGGCGAGGACCATGGGTCTTCAGGGCTATGGGCTTGAAAAGGGGTGTAACGCCGACCTGATCATCCTGCAGGCGCGCGACCCGCTTGAGGCCCTTCGGCTGAAGCCCAACCGCCTGGCGGTGATCCGCCGCGGCAAAGTGATCGCCCGCACGCCGGCACGCATCAGCGAGTTGCGGATCGACGGCCGGCCTCATGCCGTGGAAGGCTCCGATTACGCGCCAGCTTTTCTGACGAGCGCGGGATGAACAAAAAAGGTGCGCGGTTTTCCGCCCGCATCCCGCGCTAATCTCCTAATGTATGTCTCCTTAAATCGACCTGGATTTAAGGACAAAGACATGCAGCGATTCGAAGTGCTGTAGAATCGATCCCGTACATGAATTTAGGCCGACCCGACCTAAATCCATCGTCATCTAGATAGAATAGCAAAGCCCCGTGCTGCCGACCAAAAAAGCGGGTGGGGCGCCGCTCGTTATGTTAGTATTTCCTCATGTTTCTCAAAAGAGAGTTGCTTCCGTTGGCGGATACCTGGGGCGAGCAGGGTTCTCCCGCGCTCGCCCCGCAGGAGAAGGAGATCGGCCGTGTTCAACAGTTTTCGCGACTATCCCATCCACCCGGACGAACTGGTCATCCTTGAAGACGTGCTCGACAAGGCTTTGAGAGAGCGCAACCTGCCGATCGGCAGTGAGGAGGCCGACGAGCTCGCCAGGAAAATCATCGAGCTGTACCAGAGCGGTGTTAGGGATCCTGAAAAGATCTGGCAGATGGTCCGAACGGTCTGACCCCGCTTCGCGAGTGGCCTACGGTCGTCTGATCGGCAGCACGGCGGACGGGCTGGCCTAACTCGCCCCTGCTATTGCATGGCTCGTCAAAATCGGCCTCTATCACGGAGACATCCAGTAGGCTGGCGGTTGAGGAGCTGATTGAGACGGGCAGCCGAAATTTCGCCGGTGGAGGTTTCCCCGATGAAGCTGATGGCGTGCCCGGAAGGCTTCCCCTATGCAGGGATACCGCTTCGTGTTGCCGATCCCCGGAGCCTTATTTGGCCTTGATCGCAACACGTGCGTAGGCTTCGGGCGGAGCATCACTGGCGTGCATGAGATCCTGCATGAGACGTGTCATTTCCTCCTCGATTTCCGGGGAAGAAAGGGGCCTCCCCTGCCCCGGATCATCAGCGAGATCGTAGAGCCGGGTCTCACTCTCTAGGAGCGCGCCGGGACCGTAATTGTCGAACATAGGCGATCGCTCGATCACCGGTACCTTGAGGACCGGCGCTCCCTTCGTGAAGGGCATGGGCGGCGCAAGCGAGGCGCCGGCGAGTTCCTCCGGCGTGAACGGCTCCCAGATATGGGTCGGCATCAGCGTATATTGATAGAGCTCCTGGGAGCGAGGGTCTGGCGGGAAGCGGTGATAGGTATAGCGTCCATCGGTGACGTTGATCGCACCGCCGAAATAGCCGAACAGAGCGCCCCGTCGAAGCGGGCGATCAATGTCGAGCAGCGGCAGGAGCGAATGCCCCTGCATCTCGGCAAGGGTCGGCACGCCGAAAAGATCGAGGAATGTCGGCGCAAGATCGATTGTCTGGGTCAGTCCCGATCGCCGGACGCCGGCGCTCCCCGGCCGCCGCGGATCATAGAGGAAAAGCGGAATATGCACGATCTCCTCATACATGTTCATCCGGTTCTTCGCCCAGAAATCATGCTCACCGAGAAGAAAACCGTGATCGGTGGTGACGACAAGCGCGGTATCGCACCAGAGGTCGTGCTGATCGAAATAGTCGAGAAGTTGCCCGATGAGGAAATCGCAAAGTGCAACGACGGCATAATAGTTGGCGCGCAGTTCCTCGCACTCTTCCGGCAACTCGTCGACGCGGCCGTAGCGCGGCCAGTCGCGCAGCGGCCCGTTCCAGCCCGTCGTGAATGCCTCGCGAAACCGCTCGGGCGCGGTGAAAGGTTCATGCGGGTCGAATGTCTCGATCTGCAGGAGCCAGTTGTCCGCGGTCCGGTTCCGCTCGAGGAATTCCAGCCCGCTGGCGAAGCAGCGCACCGACGGGAAGTCGCTCTCGTGCTTGATGAACTCGCGATTCACGATATTGCGGCGGAACTTGTCGCGTGCCGATTGGCTGAATTGCCGTTCATGATACATCTGCCGCAAGCGCTCCCACGGTGGCTGCACCATGGCCTTCCACGGATCGCCCTCCTGCCCGCGGATGAAATCGTAGCTGTCATACCGGGTGTGATAGGTGGCACCGCCATCCTCAAAATAATGGAAGTGATCGGTGACGAGATGGCTGTACGAGCCGGCCCGGCACAGCATCTCGGGAAAGGAATTGTCGAAGGGTTCAAGCGGCCCCCAGCTCCTGTGGAGAAAGCTGAGCCGTCCTGTCTGCAGATCGCGGCGTGCCGGCATGCACGGCAGGCTCCCGACATAGTGGCGCTCGAATGTTGCGGTGTGCTCGGCCAGGCGGGCGAAGTTGGGCGTCGGCACCCGCTTTCCCCCGTAGGGAGAGAGCACGTGTCGGTTGAGCGAATCAAAGAGGACGAAGACGGCCTTCATCGTTTCGGCTGTCCCTTTAGGTGCAGCTATCGGCGCAAGAGCTCGGCGGCCTTACCCGATGTTGAAGCCACGCAGACGCGGGGCGCGCGCCGCACCCGCTTCGCCGCTCACCTCGACCGGTCCATCGTCGGAAAGGCGCTACGGCTCATTTTCGCCGAAAAGAATGCGGCTGCAAGTGGATTGGCGCCGAGGTGTTCGCGCATGACGGCTGCCACCACCACAGGTGGACGTCGAGAGCTGTCTGCATGGGCAGGCACAATTCGAGAGGCCTCAGCCGCCGCGGCCGGCGCGCTTGGCGAGCATGGCGATGAACGACACGTCATCGCCCGAGATCGTGTCGATGAGCCCGTCGGTAATCCATTGCACAAGTCGCGGCAAGGGATCGCGCCCGCCGCGCCAATGCCAGGCGAGCACGTCAGGACGCGGCACGTGTACGCGGTTGCTGAAGCCTGCTTCATGCAGCGCCTTCGCGTCCTCGGGGTGGAACATGTCGTGCTCGATCGAAACCGACCTCGCGCTGCACGCCTGCAGTACCCCGACCACGTCGGCATGGCGAGCATGGGTGATGGCTTCGGTCCTTAAGTCCGGATGGCGCTCCACCGCACGCTTCAGCAGCATATGGTCGAAGCCAATTACCATGACCCGGTCGATAGTTCCCGTTGATCGCAGCAAGGCTGCCACATGATCAACGGCGATGTCCGGCCGCTCCGCCTCCTTGATCTCGAGCACGATACCCATTTCATACGCCTTCGCCCAAACGAGCGCCTCGGAAAGGGTCGGTATCTTCGTTCCGGCAAAGGCGGGATGGAACCGAACCCCCGCATCCAGTCTGCGGATCCGCTCGAGGCTGAGGTCGGCCGCAAAGCCGTGTCCGTCCGTTGTCCTGTCGACGGTCAGGTCGTGCAGGACGATCGGCTCACCGTCGGCGGTCAACACGAGGTCGATCTCGACCGTGGTCGCCCCTGCAGCCTTTGCCGCTTCGAATGCCGGCAACGTATTCTCCGGGTAATGGAGACTGTAGCCGCGGTGGCCGCAGACATGGACACGTCCCGCTTCGAGGGCAAGAAAGCTGAAGGCCATTCGATCCTCTATCGCGCAGCGGGATTTCCTAGCCGACGTTCCTCTGACTGTTTCGCGAACAACGAGCTCAACCCGCTGGGCGTCTAATGCGCATTGATGGTTGGACATTCCCCGAAGCGCATTCATAATGCTGTTGCATCATTGCAATAGTCAATGAAAGACACGGCGAAACCGTGTCGCGGCTGGGAGAATTCATGATGATTCACTGGAAAATCGGAACTGCCGCACTTCTGAGCGCGGCACTGGTGGGCGGCACTGCTGCATTCCTTGCGGCGACGCCTCTGTTCGCACAGGAAACCGTGAAGCTCGAACTCTGGTCGCGTCAGGATCCCTCGGGACCTCTGCGCCCAGGCAATGTGGTCAAGGCTGCCGAGCGGCTGAACAAGGAACTCGAGGCCGAGGGTTCCCCCAAGCGCGTTGAGGTTGTCGTCCGCGAGAGCCCCGCCAAGGGTTTCGACGATGACGCGCTGCAACTTCTCAAGGTATTTGGTATCGGCGAGGGCCCCGACATGTTCATCGCCGCGCATGAATGGATCTGCGCCTTCCAGGAAGATGGCTTCGTTCTCAAACTGGACGACTATATCGCCAAGTATCCGCAACACTTCGGAACAATCTTCCCGTCCCTCTGGTCATCGGCGAAGTGTCCCGACGGCACCTACGCAATTCCGCAGGACGCCGAGGCGAGGATGTTCTTCTACAACAAGAAGCTCCTGCGCGAGGCGGGTTATGACGACGCCTTCATCGACTCCATGCCGGAGCGCACCTTGTCCGGCGACCTGACCATGGACGAGCTGTTGGACATCGCCAAGCAGGTCGTCGAGAAGACGGAAGCGCAATACGGCGTGCTCCATCGGCCGAACAAGGGGCCGGACTACATCATGGCATTCAATGCCTACGGCAACGACTTCGCCGATCCGGAAACCGGCAAACTGCTCCTCGAGCGCGACAAGCTCGCTGCCGCCTTCGGTTGGTTCGAGCGCGGGGTGAAGGAAGGTGTCATCCCGGCCAATAACACGGCGATGGAATTCGATGCACTGCGCAAGGAATTCTACACCGGCAATGCCGCATTCTGGATGTACGGCATCTGGGACCTCGGCAGCGTCGCGTTCCCGACCTACGGGTTGCCGCAGGACGAGGAAGCCTTCTTCAAGGATTGGGGATGGATCGCCGGGCCGGCAGCAGAGAAGGGCGGCTCGCCGGTGAGCCTGACTCACCCGATCGTCTATGTGATCGCCGCCGACACGAAGGAACCGGAACTCGCCGTCCGCCTGCTGGGGCACGCTTCGGCCGCCGACCTCAACACCGATCACGCGGTGACAACGACGCATCTCGGCATCAAGCCCGAGCAACTCGAAGACCCACGCTATGCCGAGGCCTGGCCGCTCGCCAGGGCAACCGAACTGCTCAAGATCACCAAGTTCCTGCCCAACAACGCCCAGTTCGGCGAGCTCAACGGCATCATCTATGCCGGCATCCAGGGTGTGGAATCGGGGCGGTTGTCGGCGCAGGAAGCAGCCGATTTCGTCATAGAGGAGGCGTCGTCCGGCCTCGAGGACGTGATCGTGAAATAGGCCCGATCGGTCTCGCGACCATCGAGCGGGCGGCGCCGGCCGAGGGTTGCGAGACCTCCTCGATGTGAGTCGAACAATGGCGACGATAGCAGACGAACTCACGATTGAGCGGCGAGGCCATGCGGCGTCGGCGGCACGCCGGCGCACGAACTTCGTGATCTTTCTCGGCCCGGCGATCGTGCTTACGGTCCTCTTCTTCGTCGTCCCCGTGATCATCGATATCGCAGTGTCGTTCACCGACCTCGGCCGCTCTCTGCGCATCACCGAGTTCACCACCGAGCAGTACGAAAAGGTTTTCCGATCCGATCGCCGGTTGACACAGGTCATCGGGCTGACCTTCATCTACGTCTTCGGCACGCTGGCGATCTTCAACGTGACCTTTGGCCTTATCCTCGCCATCACAACCACGGCGATCAGGAACGTGTCCGGCAGCTTCTTTCGAGGTGTTTGGCTGCTGCCGCGGATGAGCCCGTCGGTCCTTTACATCCTGCTCTGGCTTTGGGCGGTGAGCCCCACCGAAGCCGGCCTCGTGAACCAGGTCCTCATGCAGGCGTTCGGACTCGACGCGCCGCTCGACCTGCTGACCTCGGCGCCGATCGCGCTCATCGTCATCTCCAACGGCTTCATCGGAGCTTCGATGGGCATGATCATCTTCACCGCCGCGATCCGCGGAATCCCGGAGCACCTGTTCCACGCCGCGGCGGTAGATGGCGCCGGAACATTCGCAACGATCCGTTTCATCACCCTGCCGGCGCTGCGCTGGCCGATCAGCTTCGTGACGATCTACCAGACACTCTCGCTGCTCGTCAGCTTCGAATACATCCTGCTCCTCACCAAGGGCGGCCCGTTCTACGATACGACCGTCTATGCGCTTTATGTCTACCGTCGCGCCTTCGAAAGCGGCCAATACGCCTACGGAGCCGCGCTGGCGCTTTTTCTCATTGTGATCGGCATGGTCGTCGCGCTCATCGGGTGGCGCTTCTTCGACATGGAGCGCCTGCTGCAGCGCCCACGTATCGAGGTGCATTGACATGGCGACGCAAGCAGCCCCTACCATGACGATGGCGGCATCCGGGCCGGTGGTCGATTGGGATGCATTGGCAGCGCGGGCGCGTGGGGCCCGGCGCACCAAGGCGGTCGTTCTCTATTCCTTCCTGATTGCCGTGTCACTGCCGATCATCCTCCCCTATTTCTGGCTCGTCGCGATCGCCTTCTCGGCCAAGACCGGGGTTGCCGAAACAGCGGTTCTGTGGCGCTCGATGGCTGTGGTCGTACCGGCCGTGGTCGGCTTCTGGCTTGCAGCCGCGCTCGCGCAAACCCGGCGGCAACTGTGGATCGGTTTTGCCGCAGTCGCCATGATCGCTATCTTCGCCTTTGCCCTCCTGGTCGGGCCCGACCTGCATCTCGGCAATTTCATATTCCTATGGGAACCGGACTTCGCCTCGGTGGTGCGGTCGCGAATCGGGGAAGTCAGAGGCGCGGTCCAGTTTCCCAACGTCTGGCATGCCTTCGGCAACTCGATCCTGATCGCCGGCGCCCAGACCGCCATCGTCGTCACCGTCGCCTCTTTGGCGGCCTACTACCTGTCGCGCTTTCAGTTCCCCGGCCGCTCCTCGATGCTGCGCTCGCTCCTGGTGCTGCATGCTTTCCCCGTGCTGACGCTGATCGTGCCGATGTTCCTGATGCTCTACTGGATCGGACTCCTGGACACGCTTTTCGGCGTCATACTCGTGCTTGTCGCCTTCGAGTTGCCGTTTGCGATCTTCATCATGAAGGGCTTCTTCGACGCAGTGCCGTGGGACATCGAGATGAGCGCGCTGACCGACGGCGCATCACGGCGGCAGGCATTCGTAAGCGTGGTGCTGCCGCAGGTGAGGAACGGAATTCTCGCCGTCGCAGTCTTTACATTCATCCGCGGCTGGGAAGAGTACATCTTTGTCTTCACGTTCCTGATCAGGAACAGCAACTGGACGATGAGCCTCTACATGTACTGGGTGCGCGATGATGTCATGGGCGTAGACTACGGCGTCGTGTCTGCGGTCGGAGTCTTCTACCTTGTCCCGAGTCTCATCCTCTACGTGGCCGCGCAGCGTTATCTCATGCAGATGTCGGTCGGCGGCGTGAAGGGCTGACTACGATGGCGAAGATCGAATTCCGTCACGTGTCGAAGCGCTTCGGGGCCGTCGAGGTGATCCCCGACATGGACCTCGTCATCGAGGACGGCGAGTTCGTCGCCCTTCTCGGGCCGTCCGGCTGCGGCAAGTCGACGAGCCTGTTCATGCTCGCCGGCATCTATCTTCCGAGTGGCGGCGAGCTCCTCTTTGACGGCCATGTCGTCAACGAGGTGGAGGCACGCGACCGCAATGTCGGCATCGTCTTTCAATCCTATGCGCTCTACCCGCACATGAGCGTGCGCGACAACATCCTCTTTCCGCTGCGCTTCAAGAAAACGCCGCGCGAGGAAGCCCTCGCCCGGGTGAAGGCCGCCGCGGACCTTGTTCGCGTCGCGGAACTCTTGGACCGTCGCCCGAGCGAGCTTTCCGGCGGTCAGCAGCAGCGCGTCGCCCTTGCACGCGCCCTTGTCAAGAAGCCGCAATTGCTGCTTCTCGACGAGCCGCTCTCCAACCTGGATGCTTCGCTTCGCCTTTCGATGCGGACCGAGATCAAGGCGCTCCACGAGCAGCTTGGCGTCACGACCGTCCTCGTCACTCATGACCAAATCGAAGCGACGACGATGGCCGACCGCATCATCTGCATGCGTGCCGGCCGGATCGAACAGGTCGGGACACCGGACGACCTCTATCTCAGGCCATTGAGCCTGTTCGTCGCCGGTTTCATCGGATCGCCGCCTATCAACTTCATTGCTGGTAAAGCCGAGGGCGGCACCCTTACCGTGAATCGCACCAGGTTTCCGGTCGAGGGCGCGTCGGGCGCGGTTACTGTCGGGCTGAGGCCGGAGCACCTCAGTTTCGGTGAGACCGGCTTTCCCGGCCGGATCGCTCAAATCGAGCCGATGGGCCGCGAGATCCTCTATGTCGTCGAAACCGGCATGGGTGCCGTCCGCGTCCTCGAACAGGGTTCTTCCGCCGGGCACGCGATAGGCAAACAGGTAAAGGTTGATTTCCGGCCCGAGAATTCGCTTGTGTTCGAGACGGAGCGGCAGAAGCTCGTTGCGGGAGCGCATATCCGTGCAACGGCTTGACCCAATGGGGCGCCCGCCGCCCATTTCTTTTAGGCGGCGAGGAGGGTGCGGCTGTGGCAGTATCGGAGACGAGCAAGCAGACATCAACGCCGGTGGCAGTTGAGGGGCCGCATGGCCCGACCCGGCTGAAGTGGCACAAACTGCGCACGCACCTCGCCGAAGCCCCCTTCAAGCGTTCGAACCTCGCCCTCGGCTGGCGGCTCGGCGCGAGCCTCGAGCTCGACATACTCGCCACCGCCGATGGCCGCTTCGCCGTTCTCCACGATCCGACGCTCGGGCCCTCGACGACCGGCCGCGGGCGCGTTCCGCTTATGCAGATCGCATCAATGAGAGGGCTCTTCCACCGCGACGCAGAGGGCAACCCCGATCCCGATGCGCCGGTTCTGTCGCTCGCCGAGTTGGTCGGCCCGCTTCGAAAGCTGCCGAGAGCGCCGTCGGCCACCCTTCAACTCGACCTGAAGCTGCTCCAGGGACACACGCTTCCGGATTCGGCGATCGCCGACGCGGCAGAGGCCGTGGCCGGGCTGGAAGATGCTATCGTCGTCGGATCCCATCATCTGGATGACGCGCGCCGTCTCGTCGCCGCCATCCCAGGAGCCCGGCTCGGCTACGATCCCATGCTGGCGGCATCCCGCCAGCCAGCTCTGCGCGATCCGGAGCGGCTGCTGCGCCACATCGAGCCGCGCAGGACCGGGGTGAGCCTTGCCTATCTCCGATTCGATGCCATCATCGCTGCGGAAAACCAAGGCTTCCCCCTCGTTGCGCGCCTGTTGGACCTCGGCATCGAGACGGACGCCTGGACGGTCAATCCCGGCCCGGACATCAGCGACGCCATTCTGCGGACGCTCGCAGAGGCGAAAGTGCGGCAAATCACGACCGATGCTCCGAGCGAGATCTTCCGACGGATGCGCTCGCTATAGCCCAGTGTCTCAA
>JAPSJG010000471.1 GCA_031178305.1 Sinorhizobium sp. | reverse complement strand
TTTCTTGACGGGATGCTCCACGTCCTGCGCGTCGGCTGCCCCTTCGCGATCCGCTGCCCGGCTTACATTGCCGTCCGACGAGTCTTTGCAAGAAAGCCTCGCGCGAAACTCGGTCTTGGTGCCAGCTGTCGAGAGCTGGGCGTATGGACTTACCCGCCGGAGATTTCCGACAAATTTAGCCTAGGAACAAGAAAGTCGAGAAACGCCCTGACCTTCGGCGGCTGAATGCGTCCTCCGGGCCGCAGAGCATATAAGGTAGGAGATGGCCAAGACCAGTCCGGCAACACCCGCACCAGTCGTCCCGCAGCCAGGTCAGCCTTCACCCGAACCTCATGGGTCATCAGCAGGCCTTCCCCGGCCAGCAGAAACCCGTGCAGACCTTCGGGATCACTCGCAACAGCCACGGGACGGACAGGAAAGTCGGTTCTTAGGCCGTCGCGGCTGAGCGGCCATGCCCGGACCGCCTTGTCAAAGTAGTACTGCGTCAACAAACACGCATGATCGATAAGCTCCGAGGGATGAGATGGCGCGCCGTGGCGTTCCAGATAGGCCGGTGCCGCGTATACCGCCATCGGCAAGGTGCCGAGGGCACGCGCCGTCAGCGACGAATCCGGCAAGGGGCCTTCCGATAGCCGGAGCGCTATATCGATTTCCTTGGCGACGACATCCAGGACCTCGTGCGCGAGCAGCAATTGGGGATTTACCTCAGGGTAAAACTTTCGAAACTCGCAGAGTACGGGTGCAAGAATGCGCGTGGTAAGCCAGTGCGGCGCGGTGATCCTCAGCCATCCCCGTGGATGTTGCTGGAGTTCTTCTACCGCGCTCTCGGCGTCCTCTATATTTTTCACCAGACCTTGGCAGTGCTGGAAATAGGCGGAGCCCGCTTCAGTAAGCTTCAGGCTTCGTGTGGTCCTGATCAGTAACTGGGCTCCTAACCGCGCCTCCAGTTCCTGCACCTTGCGACTGATCCGTGTCTTCGGCGTACGCAGCACGCGGGCGGCAGCGGTGAAGCTTCCCTCCTGCACCACTTTCACAAAAGCCACCGTGTCACTGAAATCGCGAAGCAACCCTGTACTCCCCCTTTGTCGCCTAAAACAGGACAATGCTGCCCGAAATCACCCAATAATCAAGATAAATTGTTTGCTCTATCCATTGATTGTCCTGAACGGGGCGAATTCGAAAAGGAGAAACGAAATGCCAATACCCAAAGCTACAGGACGGGTGCAGCCGGCAGCATTCGATGCCGACCTGCAGCCCGGCGTAACCGGCCGAGTCGAAAATGTCGTGCTCGTGCATGGTGCATTCGCGGATGGTTCAGGTTGGCGTGGTGTCTATGACCGCCTGACCGACCGCGGCTACAAAGTCAGCATTGTTCAAAATCCGCTGACGTCCTTCGAAGACGATGTGGCCGCCACGCGCCGCGTCATCGCCCGCCAGAAGGGGCTTCTGATCCTCGTCGGGCACTCCTACGGCGGCACGGTTATCACCGAGGCGGGCAATGATCCGAAGGTCGCCGGTCTGGTCTATGTAGCCGCCTTTGCCCCGGAAGAAGGGCAGTCGACTCTGGACCAGTACGCCATCGTGCCGCCGCCGCCGAACTTCCAGCCCGACGTCCAGCCGGACGGTTTTGCCTATCTGAAGGCGGCAACCTTCCGCGCGGGCTTCGCGGCGGACACCGATGCGGATCTCGGTTCGTTCCTTCGCGATGCCCAGGCCCCGATCGCCATGAAGGCACTGGAAGCGAAGGTCACGCGGCCGGCCTGGAAGACGAAGCCGAGCTGGTACGTCGTCGCAACGGAGGACGGCGCAATCGCACCGGAGCTGTTGCGACGCACGGCTGAACGCATCGGCGCGGACACGACGCTAGTGGCGGGGAGCCACGTGGTCTTCCTGACCCAGGCCGCCTTGGTTGCCGATGTCATCGAGCGTGCGGCCCACGGCGCGGCGGCGCGCACCGCCTGACCCACACCCAGCCCGTTGAAAATGCAAACCAGGAGAAATGAAAATGAAACCCGTAGTTCTCGCATCCGCCCTGCTTGCCGCAACCGCCGCTCCGGCCATCTCCGGTCCGGTACTCGAACCCCACGCTAATGCCTTTGCAGCGGCCGCTGCGCAGGCCACGCCGATTTACACGCTGCCATACGCAGACGCCCGCAAGGTTCTGTCCACGCTCCAGAGCTCGACGCTCGAAGCGCCGGCGACCACTGTGATCGACGATGTATGGCCCGTTGGACCGACCGGCGCGGTGCGCGTGCGGATCGTCCGGCCGCAGAACGCCGAAGGCATGCTGCCGGCCATCCTCTACTACCATGGCGGCGGCTGGGTGATGGGTGACCGCAACACCCACGATCATCTGATCCGCGAACTCTCGGCACAGGCTGGCGCCGCCGTCGTATTCGTCGAATACGACAATGCGCCCGATGTGAAATATCCGGATAACAACGAACAGGCCTATGCGGCTCTCGACTATGTCGCGCGCAACGCAGCCTCGCTTGGAGTGGATGCGGACCGTATCGCCGTCGCAGGCGACAGTGCCGGCGGGAACATGGCCGCGGCGGTCACGTTGATGGCGAAGGAACGCAATGGACCGAAGATCGTCCATCAGGTCCTGTTCTACCCGGTGACGGACGATGTTTCGCATAATGAGTCCTATCGGACTTTCGGTGAAGGGCCCTTTCTCACCCGCAAGGCGATGAACTACTTTCTCGAGGCGAACTATCCAGCGGAATCTCGCGATGACGTTCTCGCCTTTCCGCTGCGGGCTTCGGTTGAGCAATTGCAGGGCCTGCCGAGCGCGACCGTCATCGTCGCAGAGAACGATCTCCTTCGCGACGAAGGCGAGGCTTATGCGCGGAAGCTGATCCAGGCCGGCGTGCCGGTGACGTCGACGCGGTATCTTGGCACGATCCATGACTTTGTGATGCTGAATGCCCTTGCCGAAAGCGGCCCCTCCAAGGCGGCCATCACGCAGGCAAGCCGGGAGCTCCAGGCAAAGTTCCAGAAGTAAGGACAGTTGGGGCGGAGGGAACTCCGCCCCACAATGCCGATCTCCCTGTCGAAACCGTTTCGGAGAGATCGGATTGGGATCTTACCATGTAGTCCGCGATCTGCTGCATGGGCTGGGCCCTCATGGCGATGTGGAACCAGTCGATGGTTGTCGGGTTCGGCATGGCGCGAGGCAAGCGCTTGAGGATTTCAGCGCCATCCGAGAGCACG
>JAPSJG010000470.1 GCA_031178305.1 Sinorhizobium sp. | reverse complement strand
AAACTTCTTGCGCCGGGTCTCGCTTTCCTGCACGGCGACATCCACCGCTGCATCGCCCAGCACGCTGCGCAGCTCAGCCGCGGCAGCGCCCGCATCCGTGCCGTCCGCAAGCGCGATGTCGCAGGCGGTGCCATCGGCAAGCCAATAGAGGCCGGATGCACTGACGGCATCGGCAGCCGCCTCCGCCAATGCGGGCGTCAGAACAGGATTTGACGGATTGGCGATAAGCGTGGCAACGAGAGCCATGATGGAAGACCTTGAGCGAGATATGGACGCGATCCTGATAACCGGGCCGACCGCCAGCGGCAAGTCCGCACTTGCCGTGAAGCTGGCTGAGCGGCATGGCGGCGTCGTGATCAATGCCGACAGCATGCAGGTTTACGACACGCTGAAGGTGCTGACCGCGCGCCCCGACGAGAGCGAGATGGGGGGCGTCGAGCACTTTCTCTACGGTCACGTGCCGGCGGCAAAGCCCTATTCGACCGGCGCCTGGCTGCGTGACGCGGAGGGCCTGGTCGAGAGGTTCAGGGGCGAGGGGCGGCTGCCCGTCTTCGTCGGCGGGACGGGCCTCTACTTCAAGGCGCTGACGGGCGGACTTTCGCACATGCCCGAAATTCCGGCGGAAATTCGCGAGCGCCTGCGGGCGCGGCTGAAGGAGGAGGGGGCGGAGGCGCTCCATCCGGAACTGGCTGCGCGCGATCCGGAGACCGCGTTCCAACTGCGGCCGGGAGACGGGCAGCGCATCGTGAGAGCCTTGGAAGTGATCGAGGCGACCGGCCATTCGATCCGGCATTATCAAGAGGGGCGCGGGCCGATGATCGTCGATCCCGAAAAAGCCCGGAAGATCGTGGTGCTGCCCGACCGCGCGCTTCTGCACAAGCGCATCGACAGGCGCTTCGAGGCGATGCTCGCAGGCGGCGCGGTGGAGGAGGTGCGCGCGCTTCTTGCGCTCGGATTGCCTGCCGACAGGCCGGTGATGAAAGCGATCGGCGTCCAGCAGATCGCGGCGATGCTCAGAGGCGAAACGACCGAGGCCGAGGCGATCGCGAGCGGCGCAGCTGCGACCCGGCAATATGCCAAGCGCCAGATGACCTGGTTTCGCAATCAGCTCGATCAAAGCTGGCAGCGCATCGAAGGCCCGGACGACCTGTGAGGTCCTTGTCTTCATGCATGTCGTTATCCCAAAACCGAAGGCCCGCCAAGACGACTATGTGGTCGCCATGGCGCTCGTGATATTTGCCGTTGAGGCACTTTTTTGACGCCTATTTGCGGATGATGCTGCCGAGCGGGCGCTTCAGCAGGCTTTCGCGCAACGAGCCTTGGCGATCGGACTCCGGGGCGGGCGATGCGAAGTTTCGCTCCGGCTGAAGCTGCGGTCGCGCCGTCGGTGCGGCGGTCCGTTCGGCCTGGCCGGAGAGGATCTGCTCGCGAATCTGGTTGAAACGTTCGAGTTGCGGATTGACGGGTTCGGCCGCGCGCGGAAGCATTTCGGGCCGGTAGGCTTCCAGTTCCGGCTCCCGCAGGCCTTCAACACGAACCGGGGCGGGTTCGGCCTCGGCGTCGCTCGAAGGCACGGCCTCGCGCGCGACTGCCTCGGCGCCTTCGGCAGCCAGATAGCTCTGCTGGAAGTTTGAAATATCCGGTCCGTTCATGGCGCGCATGCGGCTGACGATCGAGCGGAGATCGACGGACGGCGGCGCATCGTCCTCGACCTTGTCGGTGATGCCGTGGGCGCGTGGCAGGCGGGCCTCGTCGACCCGAGTGAAGCGCATGCGCATCGGGACCGCCACGGCCTCGCCGAAGGCGATCGCCTCGCCATTGCCGATCGAAGAAATGAAGCTGGTGGTGGAGATCGAGGAGTTCGAGATGGCGGAGCGGATGATCTCCTGGTCCCGGTCATTGGCGAGCCGCATGGCGAACACGGTCGAGCATTGCGACAGGATGGTGGGATCGAGTTCACCGGGACGCTGGGTGATGATCCCGAGCGATACTCCGTATTTGCGGCCTTCCTTGGCGATGCGGGCGATCGCCTGGCGCGTCGGCAGGAATCCGAGCGACGGATCCGCCGGCACGTAGCGGTGGGCCTCCTCGCAGACGACCAGCATATGGATGCCGCCATCGCCCCAAAGGGCGATTTCGAACGCCATGCGGCAGAGCACGGAAGCGACGGAATTGACGACCTCGGACGGGATGCCGGCGAGCTCGAAGGTTGCGATTGGTTTGCCTTCTCCGGGGATGCGGAAGATCTTGGCGATCGTATCCTGGATCGTGTCGCTGATCGTGTTCGACGAGAACATGAAATGGTAGCGCGGATCGTTGATCGCCGAGACGATCCTGACCTTGAGTGAGCGCAGATGCGGTTTGTCCGTGCGCCCTTCGAGCCGGCCGATGCGCTCGTCGATAATCGCCAGGAGATCGGCGATGCGGTAGGGCACGGGGGTGTCGGCAGTGATCGAGCTTTTCTCGGTTTGACGGCGCACCAGGCCGGATTCGCTTCCTTTGAAGGCCTTCTTTGCATCGGGAATCACGTCGCGCAGGATGTCGAGCTCCTCCGATACGGGCGGACGTCCGCGAAAGATCACCTCGGCGAATTCCTCGAGCCGGAAGAGCCAGAAGGGCAGGTCGAGCGTATCGGGCTCGATTACGACGGCATGTTCCGGAAAGGCGGCCGCAAATTCGTTGTGCGGATCGAGGATCAGCACGCGTAGCTTCGGATCGGCGGCGATTGCCTTGTTGAGCAGCAAGGTCACGGCGGTCGACTTGCCGACGCCGGTTGTCCCGACGATGGCGAAGTGCTTGGCAAGCATCGAAGGCACATGGATCGTCGCATCGAGGCTATCGTCCTGCGTCAGATTGCCGATGACGCAGTTATCCGCCTGCCGTGAATCGTAAATGCGCGCGAGATCGCTTGCGCGGATCCGGTGCGCTATCGCGCCGAGATAGGGATAGCGGCTGATGCCAGCGGAGAATTCCTCGCGCCCATCCGGCCCGACATGGACTTCACCCATCAGTTCAACTTCGATGCGGACGGTGTTGTTTTCTTCTTCGCTCCACTCATCCGAAGCCGTCTGCATGGAGCAGACGAGGGCGACGACACGATTGGCGCCGACGGAAATCGAGATGAGCCGGCCGACCGACCAGAGTTCGGTAAGTGAGGTTTCGCCCCTTTCGGCCACCGCCGCGATCGTCGCCCGCGAACCGTTGCACGCGACGACGCG
>JAPSJG010000036.1 GCA_031178305.1 Sinorhizobium sp. | reverse complement strand
TGTCCTATTTCTTTGAGGGCGGTACGGAAGCCACGAAGGACCCGCAACAGGATCCGGCAGTCGTTTCCAGCGACGAGTTGCTGCAGTTCCTGGCGACGGAAGAAGGTGTCGCGCTCAATCGCGCCTTTGCGCGACTGACGGACGCGCAGGTGCGGCGGCGGATCGTGGCGCTGGTAAAGGCACTCGCACCATCCGAGCCGGCCCTTAGCGAGGCGGCGGAATAGGCATGTGCTGAGGTACGTGCCGCGGCGGAGGGGCTACATCGCCGCGCACGTCTCTCAAATGCGAAAAGGTCGCTGCAGCACCTTGAAGTACTGCATGTCTTTGTTGATCAAGATTGTCAGAGATGCGGCGAACCAGCCGCACTTGCTGTCTAGCTCAAATCCGCGCACTCCGTAATCTCAGCGCATTGGCGATGACGCTGACCGACGAAAGCGTCATCGCCGCCGCCGCGATGACGGGGGAGAGCAGAAGACCGAAGACGGGATAGAGAATGCCCGCCGCAACCGGCACACCTGCCGCATTGTAGATGAAAGCGAAGAAGAGATTCTGCCGGATGTTCCTCATCGTCGCCTGGCTCAATTGCCGCGCCCGGGCGATACCTTGAAGATCGCCCTTGAGCAGGGTGACGCCGGCGCTCTCGATCGCCACATCCGTTCCCGTTCCCATGGCAATTCCGACGTCGGCGGCCACGAGCGCCGGAGCGTCGTTCACGCCGTCGCCGGCCATGGCGACAATGCGGCCTTCGTTCTGCAGGCGCCTGACGATCTCGCTCTTATGCTCCGGCAAGATTTCCGCCTCGACCTCTCCGATCCCGAGCTTGCCGGCGACCGCCTGTGCGGTTGCCTTGTTGTCTCCAGTGAGCATGACCACGCGCACGCCTGCCTTTCGCAATGCCTCCAAGGCGCCTGACGTTGTCGGCTTGATCGGATCGGAAATCGCAAACAGGCCGGCAATGCGGCCGTCGATCGCCGCGAAGATCACGGTCGCTCCTTCGCCGCTTAGTGCCTTCGCCCGTTCCGCGAGAGGCGATAGGTCCACCTCCGCCTCGGCCATGATGCGGTGGCTGCCGATGACGAGCCGCCGCCCGTCTACCGTGCCGGTCACGCCCTTGCCGACGGGACTGTCGAAGTTCTCCGCCGTGCCAAGCATGAGGCCGCCTTCCTTGGCGGCTTCGACGATCGCCGCCGCGAGCGGATGTTCGCTCGCCCGTTCGAGTGTGGCCGCCAGCCGGAGTAGGTCCGTTTCCGCGACGCCTTCGGCCGCTGCGATCGAGGTGACTTTGGGCTTGCCTTCGGTCAGCGTCCCGGTTTTGTCGACAACGAGAGTGTCGACCTTCTCGAAACGCTCCAGCGCCTCGGCATTCTTGATCAGGATGCCGAGGCGCGCACCCTGTCCGACGCCGACCATTATCGACATCGGGGTGGCAAGTCCGAGGGCACAGGGGCAGGCAATGATCAGCACGGCGACTGCGGCGACGAACCCGTGCCCGAAACGCGGTTCCGGGCCGACTGCCAGCCACGTGGCGAAGGCGATGATGGCGATCAGGATCACCGCCGGGACAAACCAACCGGAGACTTCGTCGGCCAACCGTTGGATTGGTGCGCGCGAGCGTTGAGCTTCCGCGACCATGCGCACGATGCGGGCAAGAACGGTGTCGCGGCCGACCTTGCCGGCCTCCATGACGAAACCGCCCGTCTGGTTCATCGTTCCGCCGATCAGACTGGCGCCGACCTCCTTGGTGACCGGCATTGATTCTCCGGTGATCATCGACTCATTGACGGCGCTTCTGCCTTCGACGAGCGTCCCGTCGACCGGCACCTTTTCGCCCGGGCGAACGCGGAGTCGGTCGCCGACTGCGACCGCATCGAGCGGCACGTCCTCATCCGTCCCGTCGCCGCGGATGCGCCGCGCCGTTTTCGGGGCCAGATCAAGCAATGCGCGGATCGCTCCGCCGGTCTGCTCGCGAGCCCGCAGTTCGAGGACCTGCCCCAGCAGGACGAGAACCGTGATCACGGCGGCCGCCTCGAAATAGACTGCGACCGATCCTTCCTCGGAACGGAAGGTCGCCGGGAAGAGCCCTGGGGCAAGCGTCGCGACCACGCTGTAGGCCCAGGCGACGCCTGTGCCCATGGCGATCAGGGTGAACATATTGAGGTGCCAGGTCACGATGGACCGCCAGGCTCGCTCGAAGAACGGCGCGCCGGCCCAGAGCACGACGGGCGTCGCGAAGGCGAGCTGCAGCCAATTGGACGCCCGCGGTCCGAGCAGCATGTGGAGGTTAGTGAGGTGGCCGCCCATTTCCAGTGCCAGCACCGGAGCCGCCAGTACGAGGCCGATCCAGAACCGGCGCCGCATGTCCAGAAGTTCCGCACTCGGCCCGGTTTCGGCGTGCGTCACTTCCGGTTCGAGCGCCATGCCGCAGATCGGGCAATTTCCCGGTCGGGGCTGCCGCACCTGCGGATGCATAGGGCAGGTGTAGATGATGCCTCCGTTCCCCGCCACTTCCTCTTCCCGTGAGGGCACCGTCACCGGGTTCTCCGGCTCGGCAGAGTGAGGGGGATTCTGTCGGGAATGGTGATGATGGTGATGATCGGCCATTTCCGGAGATCTCCATGCGAAACCAGCCTGTACGCAAAGATAGCGTTCCGCGTGGCAAGGCCAATACCTGTAGGCTTTCGATGCGCCACCATGAACGTCCGACGCGGCGCGAACGCATGTGAGCTATCCCGCCCTCAATCCTCGGCGTGTTTCGGCCCCAAGCACGCGCTGAAATCCTGAAGCAAGACGAGCAGGCAGCGATCGTGCGCTGTTAGCTTTGGACGGCGAGAATCCGACGCCGGTGTCCGGACGCACGGCGCCGAGGACGATGCGGCGTACGCGGCGATCGCCTGACTGGAGTCCCCGGGACGCCGTCCTCACTCGGCCGCGATTGGCGCCGGGTAGGGCCTTTCTTCTCCGTCGACGTCGGCGAGTGGCGTCGCCGTTTCTTCCCGATGCTTCTTCGGCTCCTTGCCGAAGAAGAGGGCGTAGCCTGCCGGCAGGACGAGGATCGTCAGGACTGTTGCGACCAGAATGCCGCCCATCATCGCATAGGCGAGCGGACCCCAGAACACGCCGCGCGAGATCGGGATCAGCGCCAGCACCGCGACCAGCGCCGTCAGCATGATCGGCCGGAAGCGGCGCACCGCCGCGCCGATGATCGCCTCCGACCGCTCCATGCCGGCCGCGATGTCCTGGTCGATCTGGTCGACGAGGATGATCGAATTGCGGATGATGATGCCGAGCAATGCGATGACTCCGAGAATGGCGACGAAGCCGAAGGGGGCTCCGCTGATAAGCAGGGCTGCCGCAGCGCCAATGATGCCGAGCGGCCCGGTCGCAAGCACCAGCATCGACTTGCCGAAGTGCTGCAACTGCGCCATCAGCAGGATGATGATGACGAGCAGCATGATCGGTGCCTTGGCGGCGATCGAAGCCTGGCTTTCGGCGCTGTCCTCCGCACCACCCTGGATCTCCACGTTGTAGCCCGGCGCAAGCCCATCTCGGAGACCCTGCAGTTCGTTGTGGATCTGCATCGTCACATCGTTCGACTGGAGGCCGTCCGGCAGCGTAGCGCGTACCGTGATTGTCGGCAGCCGGTCGCGCCGCCACTCGATCCCCTGTTCCAGGGCCGGTACGACCTTGGCAACCTGGGAGACCGGAACGAAGCCGCCGAAATCCGTCGGCACATAGACCGAGTTGACGGCCGAGAGCAGCTGGCGGTTGCCGTCCGGTTCGCGCGCGACGATCGAGATCGTCTCCTCACCGTCGCGGAAATCATCGAGCGGCGCGCCGGACATCGCCGCCTGCAGCAGCTGGCGGACGCGTTGCGACGTGACGCCCAGCGCGCGGGCGCGATCCTGGTCGATCACCAGCTTCATTGCCGGCACCGGTTCGAGCCAATCGTCATGGATTGCGCCGAGCAGCGGGTTCTCGTGGAACTTGGCCTTCACCTGATCGGCGATCCGGCGTACTTCCTGGCGGTCAGGCCCCATCACCCGGATCTGCACCGGCCAGCCGGTCGGCGGTCCGAGGAAAAGGCGATCGACTTTGGCGCGGACCGAAGGGAAGTCTTCAGCAAGGATCGTGCGCAGCTTGACGATCAGCCGCTCGCGCGCCGACTCGTCCTTTGCCATGACGAGAAGTTGCGCGAAGTTCGGATTGCGAAGCTGCTGGTCGAGCGGCAGGAAGAAGCGCGGTATGCCCTCGCCGATATAGGTCGCGATGAAGCGCTTGTCCTCGTCATCCATCATGCGGGCCTCGAGCACCTGAGCCTGGCGTTCGACCTCATTGATGCTTGTTCCCTCCGGCAGCCAGAGATCGACGAGAATCTCCGGTCGCGAGGACTGCGGGAAGAAGTTCTTCGGAATGAACTGGAAGGCCCAGAGGCTGGTCATGAAGGTGACGAGCGTCATTACGAGCACGATGACCCGATGACGCACTGCCCAGCCGACGGTTGTCCCCAGACGCCGGTAGAAGCGCGTGTCGAAGGCATCATGGTGCGTGCCGGCATGGTGGCGTTGCTTCAGGATCATGTAGCTGAGCCAGGGCGTGAAATAGACCGCCACAAACCACGAAACGACGAGCGCTATGCCGACGACATAGAAAAGCGAACGGACATATTCGCCGGCCGTGGATTCCGCGAAGCCCACGGGGATGAAGCCGGCGGTGGTGATCAGCGTGCCGGTCAGCATCGGGAAAGCGGTCGAGGAATAGGCGAAGCTCGCCGCTTCGATCTTCGCCAGCCCCTCCTCGAGCTTCCGCTCCATCAGTTCCACCACGATCATCGCGTCATCGACCAGCAGGCCAAGGGCAATGATCAGCGCGCCGAGCGAGATGCGCTGCAGGTCGATGCCGAGTTCGTACATGATGGCAAATGTGGCGGCGAGCACCAGCGGGATCGCGATCGCAATCACCAGACCGGAACGCCAGCCGATCGAAAGCAGCGAGACGACGAGCACGATGACCAGCGCCTCGATGAGCGCATGGCTGAACTCGCTGATCGCCTCGGTCACGACCTCCGGCTGGTTGGAAATCTGGTCGACCGACACGCCATAGGGCAGGGAGGATTCGAAACGCTCATAGGCAGCCTCCACGGCCTTGCCGACGTCGGTAACCTTATAGCCGCTCGCCATCACCACGCCGATCTGGACGCTGTCATGCCCGTTGAAGCGGAACTTGCGAGAATACGGGTCTTCAAGCCCCGCGCTCACCGTAGCGATGTCTCCGAGCCGGATCGTCTCGCTGCCTGCCCGAACTCTGAGGTTGCGGATGTCCTCGACTCGCGTGACGTCGCCGTCGACGGAAATGCGCACCGATCGCGTGCCCGTATCGACAGTGCCGGCGGGATCGACATTGTTCTGCCCGGCGATGGCGTTGCGAAGATCGTTCAAAGTAAGGCCACGGGCGGCGAGCAGCTTTGACGAAACGTCGATATAGATTTTCTGCGGCTGGTCGCCCAATATGACGACCTTCTCGACGCCAGGCGTGGTCAAGAGCATGTCGCGACCTTCAATCGCGAAGCGCCTCAGTTCGGGATAGCTGTAACCAGCGCCGCTGATGGCGTGAAGGGTGATGAAAGTGTCGCCGAACTCATCGTTGAAATATGGGCCGAGCACGCCCTCCGGCAGGTCAGTGGCGATGTCACCAACCTTCTTGCGCACCTGGTAGAAAGCGTCGGCGACGTCGTCCGCATCGGTGTCGCCGTTGATCTGCACCGTGATGATGGCGCTGCCAGCGCGGGTATAGGAGCGGACGAAATCGAGATGCGGCGTTTCCTGCAGCTTGCGCTCTATCTTGTTGACGACCTGATCCTGCATCGCCTCGATAGATGCGCCGGGCCAGACCGCCTGGACGACCATGGTGCGAAAGGTGAATTCCGGATCTTCGCGCTGTCCCATGCGCACGAGCCCGAGCGCGCCAGTGATGATGATCAACGCGAACAGGAAGCGCGCGATGCTCGGGTGACCGATAGCCCAACGCGAAAGGTTGAAGGACTTCTTCTCCTCGTTGGAGGCTTGCATTGGCTTCGTTCCGTTGTAACGAGTGGGGTCAGCGGACGATTTCGCGCGTTTCGACGCGGGCGGACTGCTGTTCGGCGCCCGGCAGTTTCACCTCTAGGTCTTCGACCATGAATTGCGTGCCGGCGGCGACGACGAGGTCGCCCGTTTGCAGGCCCTCGGCGACGCGCACCTGGTCGCCGGCAAAATCCGCGAGCCTGACAGGGCGGGAGTGAACGGTCGAGGCTCCTCGATCGACCACCCAGACGATGTCATTGCCGTCCTTCTTCGCAAGTGCGCTCAGGGGAATGGAAACGAGCGGCTCGGAATTGGCGGCAATCGTGTCAACCGCTGCCGTCATTCCGAGCAGGACGCGCGGGTCGTTCGGCAGGCTGACGCGCACGGAAAATGTCCGGGATTGCCGGGCGGCGCTGCCGGAGACTTCCCGCACATGGCCGTCGAGGGTGAGCATGTCCTTCGACCAGAAGCGTGCCTTCACCGCGTCACCCGGCTTGAACTCGCCAATGTCCAGCTCCGGCACGGCGACCTCGATCTCCTTTTCGCCGTCCACCGCGACGGTGATGACCGGCGTGCCGGTGCCAACGACCTGGCCAATATCGGCGTTGATCGCGGTAACAATGCCGCTCTGGTCCGACTTCAGATCCGTGTAGGCGACCTGGTTCTTCGCCTGGCTCAGCGCAGAGGCGGCGGCATCGCGAGAGGAAACCGCCTGGTCGTAGACGAGGTTCGCCTGATCGAGCTCAGCCTTGGAGGAGAACGATTTGTTGAACAGTTGCTCGGCGCGCTCCTTCATCAGCGATGTCGTCTGGACCTGCTTTTCGGCAGCAAAGAGGTTCGCCTCGGCGCTCTTGACATTAAGCTGGTAATCGGTCGGATCGATGCGGGCGAGCAGATCGCCAGGCTTCACGCGGTCCCCGATATTGACGAGGCGTTCGGTAATCTTTCCCGTGACACGGAAACCGAGATTCATCTCGGTCCGTGCCCTCACCACGCCGGCATAATCGAGCCGACGCGACTCACCCGTCCCGTTGATCTCGAACACCTTGACCGGCCGAACGATCTCCTTTGTTTCCGCCTTCTCCTCCGAGCAGCCGGAAAGTACGGCGCCCAAGGCGATCAAGACCAAGAAACGGGCGACGAACGGCCGGTTGAAAGCTCTCGTTAAAGACATCTGGCACTCCTGGTCTCAGCTGTTCATCGCGGCAACGCCGTCGTTATCTCTTCAGCGCCCTGAGGGCGAACTCGATCAGCTCGTCGGGGGTCGGGCGATTTTCCTTCGTCAGACATTGGGCGACGATCTGCGGGTGACAAAGGGTCACCAAGCTCGAGTCAAAGCATCGGGCGGCGACCTCCGGGGCCTGCTCTGCGAATTCGCCAGCCTTGATGCCGTCGCGGATGATCTCGGCAAGGAGCTGGTCGATGCGGTCGATATGTTTTTCGATGACGTGCCATTCCCGTTCGATCGCCACGACGACCATCTCGTGCACCTTCTGCTCATCGAGCATGGTCTCCACGGTCATCTTGTGCTGCGCCAGCACATAGCGCCGCAGGCGCTCGGTAGCGCTCAAGGGGAGGCGGGAAATCTCGTGGGCCTGCTGATAGCTTGCCTCCAGCATGCGCGCGCAAAGCGCCTGATGGATCTCCGTCTTGGAGCTGAAGAAGCGGTAGATGTTGGCCGGCGACATGCCGAGGTCGCGCGCGATGTCGGCGACATTTGTCTTGGTGTAACCGTAGTAGCGGAAAAGCCGCTCCGCGGCGTCGAGAATCCGCGTGATGTTCTCCTGCCTGGTTGCGTCCATGTTGGTCTCTGCTGAATCGGTCATCGGCCCTATTCTGATTAGTGACGATTTTTTAATTTCGTCAGCAATAACCTGTCATGTGGCGTGTGTCAATGATCGTTGCCCAAGGCGAATACAACCGTTAAGGGTGAAAATCAGGTGAATACTGCGACTATCGAGCGATTTAGAACCCAGGACGGAGTAACGACGCGAACGCATGGGAACGCAGACGGGCCTGAGCATTGACGCGGGCCGGCGTTACGAAAACCAAGCAGTACCAAGCTGACGTGCCGGGTTTGCTCCAACGACGTCGATCCCAATGCCACCATTGCACGGGCCACGGATGCGCGGTCGCACGGCTGCCGCGGCGCAGGACATACAGCCGGCAAGCATCGCTAGATCGGCGCCAATTCAAGGAAAAGCGCGACAGGCGCTCAAAGGACGAAATAGCCCTTCTGCAAGGTGACGGCGTCATCCAGGTGGATGGCGAAATCGGCTTTCTTGTCGCCGTTCACGTCACCGTAGATATAGGCATCGGAGCTCGTCTTGACGTATCGCAACTCGCCCTTCGTGCCTTTGAAGGCGACCGTTCCGACGAAGATGAAGGCCTGGTCGCCGGAGGACGATGTGTTGGCGTCGATTGCGGAGAGATTTATCCTGTCGCCCGCGGAGGCGACGAAGTCATAGATCGTATCGCGCCCCGATGTAGAGACGGTAGTTTCCGCCAATGTCTTGAACAGGAAAGTATCGGCGCCACTGCCGCCGGTCAGTTTGTCTGCACCAGTGCCGCCGTAGAGCACGTCGTTGTCTGACGCGCCCAGCAGGGTATCGTTGCCACTGCTGCCGCTGAGCAGATCATTTCCCGCCCCACCATAGAGCAGGTCGTTGCCGGAATGGCCGTACAGCTTGTCAGTGCTGATACCACCCGAGAGTCTGTCTGCACCGGTGCCGCCGTAAAGCGTGTCGTTGCCGCTCTCGCCGTAGAGCTTGTCGTTGCCGCCATTGCCCCACAGTGTATTCGCAGTCTGGTTGCCGATGATCGTGTCGCCGACCGTGCCGCCCTTGACATTCTCGATCAGCGAGCGCGTGTCGCCGCGATGGAGTAGCGCGTTGAAGACATTGCCGGCGGCGTAACCTTTGTTTGGACCGCCGCCAAGCCAGGCGAGTTGGTCGACGCTAAAGGTAGAGGCATTGCCGGGGCGCAGATCGATCTTGAGACCGGTCTTGTAGGCGGCAAGGTCAAAAGTATCGTTGCCCCCGCCGTCCCAGATCGTGGCGAAGATGCGATTGGCGCCGGGAGAGATGGCCGCTTCGCCATTGACCAGGGTCACGCCGCTGCCGGGCGTCCATTTATAGACGGTGTTACCGCTGTTGGTGGTGAAGTCGGCGCCGTACGTTTCCTGAAGCGCGGCGATATCGGCCATCATGAAGGTCTGTGGCGCGCCGTACTGCTCGTAATAATAGCTGTCGTCAGCACCGACATAGCCGCTATAGGTCATGATCGAATATTCGATCGAATCGTACTGCGTCGGCAGCGGACCGAAGCTGCCTTCCGCCTCGTGACCGTGCTTCAGCCCGAGCGCGTGGCCGAGTTCGTGCATCAGCGTGTGCCAGGCGTAATTGCCTGCAACGGGCTTGCGATAATCGTCCGCAGTTCCGGCGTATTCAGTGCCGAACCAGATGTCGCCGGCGGCAGCGTCCGTTCCCGGCATATAGGCCCAGGCCGTGTCCGGTTCATTCGACTGTGCGAAACGGATTGTTGCGCTGCCGGCACTGCCCTTGGTGAGATCGGCTTTGGTGAAACCCTCGACGGAGAATCCGTCATTGGCGGCTGAGCCGTAGGACTTTTCCATGGCGAAGAGCGCGGCATTGATCTGCGCTGCCGAAATCGCAGCGAACCCGGAATTCTTCTCGCCGCTGTACTTGTAGCTGCTGCTCGAGGTCGGAAAAGCATAGGTGATGGTGCCGGTCCATGCCAAACCAGACAGCACGCCATCGATCAAGCTCTTCCCTGTCGTTTTCACAGTTTTGACGGTTTTACCGGTACCACTCATGCGATATTCCCGATTTTAAACGTGAGGCGATCGCCTCCGGTTCACGAACACGCAGTGTGCCGGCGACGATAGGGCCCAACACCTACTATAGTCATAACGAGCTCAGCAAAATTGGAGGGACATCGTGCCGATCCACCGGTTTACAACGCTGATTGCGTTGGTAATTCTGGCGACAGTATGTCCTGCGCCCGCGGTGGCCAACGCAACGAGGGCAAGTGTGGTGAATATGCAAAAGCCTCCGAACTACGAAGCAGCCACCCGTTCTGAGTTCGAGAGCGTACAGGCGGAGAACACGGTGGAGGCTTACGAGCGCTTCATCCGCCGCCATCCGGACCACCCCTTGGTCGATGAGGCACGGAAGGCCTTGCTGCGGCTGCGCAAACAATAATTCTGCCGGTTGCTTCAGATGGATGGCGCGAGGGCGTGCGCCCAAATCATTTCGGCATAGGAGAGTGGCGGGCCTTCACTGGCGCACTCGCCTCATTTCGCGCGCTGCAGCATGCCGAAGAGATCGCGCGGATCGTCCGGGTCGGCGATCATGTCGAGGTTCTGGTAGAAATCGGTGCCGGAAAGCCGGTCTCGCACGTAACGCAGCGCCGAAAAATCCTCGATCGCGAAGCCGACACTGTCGAAGAGCGTGATCTGGCGCGCGTCGCGCCGGCCCGGTGCCGCTCCGGTGACGACTTTCCAGAGTTCGGTCACCGGGAAATCCGTGGCCATCTGCTGGATCTCTCCTTCGATCCGGGTTTGCGGCGGATATTCGACGAACACGTCCGAGCGCAAGAGGATGTCTCGGTGGAGCTCGGTCTTGCCAGGGCAGTCGCCGCCGATCGCGTTGATGTGGATGCCAGCGCCGACCATGTTGTCGGTGAGGATCGTCGCAAATTGCTTGTCGGCCGTGCAGGTGGTGATGATGTCCGCGCCCTCGATGGCCTGCTGCGCGGATGTGCAGGCGAGGGTACTGAGGCCGGAACCAGCGAGATTATAGACGGTTTTCTCGGTGGCACGCGGATCGATGTCGTAGAGATGGACCGTATCGATGCCGCAGACGGCCTTCATCGCCAGCGCCTGAAATTCGGCTTGGGCGCCGTTGCCGATCATGGCCATAGTGCTCGCGCCCTTGGGCGCGAGGTGGCGCGCCGCCATCGCGGAAGTCGCGGCGGTCCTGAGAGCGGTCAACAGCGTCATTTCCGTGAGCAGCACCGGATAGCCGGTCGAGACTTCCGCAAGTAGGCCGAAGGCGGTCACGGTCTGCAGCCCATCGGCGATGTTCTTCGGATGTCCGTTCACGTACTTGAAACTGTAAACGCTGCCGTCGGAGGTCGGCATCAGCTCGATCACGCCGTCGGGCGAATGGCTGGCGACGCGCGGGGTCTTGTCGAAGCTCTCCCAGCGGCGGAAGTCGGTCTCGATGGCATCCGTGAGTTCCGCCAGCACCGTCTCGACGCCAAGGTGATGAACGAGACGCATCATGTTCTCGACACTGACGAACGGCACCATGGCCTTGGCGGACGGAAGCGGTGAGAGCATCGGGCTTTCTCCATGTGGTCGGCACAAAATCGTAGCGGTCGACGCCGCTGGTCGAAAGTGCAAAGCTGTGCTACTTTCGCCACCATATTTAGCAGTTTGCTCACCAGTATTGTACAATATAGTCAAAATGACTTCGAGAGACAGGATGGTCGCCAAATACACGCCGGATGATCTGGACCGCCAGATCATCGCCCATCTGCGTGCGGATGGGCGTGCCTCCCTGTCCAAGCTCTCGGACGTTCTCGGTGTTGCGCGCGGCACTGTGCAGAATCGGCTGGACCGCCTGATCGAGAACGGCATGCTTCTCGGCTTTACCGTGCGGCTGAGGGAGGACTACGACGTCAACACCGTCAATGCGGTGATGATGATCGAGGTCATTGGCAAATCGACGACGCAGGTCATCCGCAAGCTGCGGGGTATCCCGGAAATCCACTCGCTGCACACGACCAACGGGAATTGGGACCTCGTCGCCAATATTCGCGCGGCCAATCTCTCCGAATTCGATCGCATTCTTCGGGAAGTGCGGATGATCGACGGCGTAGCCAATAGCGAGACCAGCCTGTTGCTGAGCAGCGTGTGATTAGCCCGGCATTGAAAGCGCGGCGAGCCACCGCTAGTTTTCGGCTCCCGATCCAACCGGAGGTTCCGAAGCTTGAAGGCACAACGCCTGTTACCGCCGATACTTGTCTGTTTCTTTCTGGCGCCGACCGCCGCGTTGTCCGAATGGCAGGCACACGAGAGGGTCCAGACCTACTCTATCATCGGTCAGTCGGGGCCTGAACTCTACGCCTCCATCGGAGAGCGGGGACCAAAAGTTGGCGGCCTTGCGCGCGTTATCGCCCATACGACCTTCAAGCTCACTTGGACGCGAGAATACGCGACGCAGGGTGACGCCTGCGTGCTGGTGTCGGCGGTGCCGAAGCTTGCAATCACTTACACGCTCCCGAAACCGACCAGGCCGCTGCCTGCCTCGACAAGCGAGCACTGGGAAACTTTCATCGAAGGCGTACGCAAGCACGAATTGGTGCATGGCGAATTCATCAAGGAGCTGGTGCAGAAAATCGAGGCGGCCACCGTCGGCCTCACCGTCCCAGCGGACCCGCAATGCCGGAAGATCAAGAGCGAAATGAGGAAGCGTCTAGGCGCGCTGTCGGACGATCATCGCCAGCAAAGCCGTGATTTCGATCGGGCCGAGCTCAGCGATGGCGGCAATGTCCATCAGCTCATACTACAGCTGGTGAATGGCGGGTGATGCGCGTGCTCCGGCCGATTTGACGGATCAGCAACACCCGGCCGAAAAAAGATCGTGTCACCGGTCCGCCTCCGAAATGTCTCAATACGCTCGAACTGTGCACGCGCTTGGCCGGCACAACTGCCGGAAATCTGCTAAGCGAGCCCTACCGGCCGTATTTGGTTCCCGCTTGGCTGCGCTCCAGTTTTGCCGGCACGATGCGAGAAGGAGAAAATGAATGAAGACCAATCTTGCCATCGCGTTTTCTATCGCCTTGGGTATCTTCGCCGCAGCTACCGCTCACTCGGCAGATCTCACGACCTATCGAGAGCCCGCGCCGCCGGCGATCCAGGATGAGCAAAATGGCGTGAAGATCGGTTATCTCGAATGCGATATCGGCGGCGGTGCCGGTTATGTACTTGGCTCTTCCAAGGAAATCGATTGCGTCTTCCGCTCGCTCGGTGGCGACGAGATCGAGGATCGCTACACCGGCGAGATTCGAAAGCTCGGCATCGATGTCGGTTTCACCATGCGCAGCCGACTTCTATGGGCGGTGTTCGCTCCGACCGCCGGCTATCACCATGGCTCGTTGAGCGGCATCTACAAGGGCGCGACCGCTGAAGCTACCATCGGCGCAGGCGTCGGCGCCAATGTGCTCGTCGGCGGCACGTCCGGATCGATTCATCTCCAGACGGTCAGCGTGACCGGCCAGCTTGGCCTCAATGTCGCGGCCACCGGCACGTCGATGACCCTCAACTCCGTCAATTGAAGGTACTCTTCAGCCACCTCTCCAGGCGAAGCACCCTACGGCGCCGCGCAGCTCCTCACTCGTACGTTGATCTGCCGCGCTCGCTCGGGAACCAAGTGAACCGATATCGGTTGGGAGGGCGTTGGAAAGGAGAAAAACATGAAGAGGATTGCTTTGATCTGTGCCAGCCTGCTTCTGCCGGTATCGGTAATGGCGCAAGCGACGGTCGTGCTGCCCGGCGAAGTGAGGACTTATGTGCTTGAGCAGAAGAC
>JAPSJG010000469.1 GCA_031178305.1 Sinorhizobium sp. | reverse complement strand
GACCAAGTGATCGAAGTCACCCGGATTCACGGGCTCATGTCGCCCGGCGAGGCACGCGCCCGCGCCGTCGATCTTTTCCGGGCACTGTCGCTGCCCGAGCCCGAGACAATCGGCAGCCGTTATCCGCACCAGGTCTCCGGCGGGCAATTGCAGCGCCTGTCGGCCGCCATGGCCCTCATCGGCAATCCGAAGCTTGTCATCTTCGACGAGCCGACGACGGCACTCGACGTCACCACGCAGATCGAGGTGTTGCGAGCCTTCAAATCGGTCATGAAGAAGGGCGGCATTGGCGGCGTCTATGTCTCGCACGACCTTGCGGTCGTCGCCCAGATCGCCGACCGCATCGTCGTCTTGAAGGGCGGAGAAGTGCAGGAGGCCGGCACCACCGATGAGATCCTCAACAACGCCAGACATCCCTACACGCGCGAACTGCTCTCCGCCTTTGAGCCGAAACGGCACCAGAGTGCCGCACCCGCCGCCGCTCCGACACCGCTCCTCGAGATCGAGAGCCTCGTTGCGGGTTATGGAGCGATCCAGGCGGACGGACTGCCCCTGATCCGTGCGGTCGAACACGTCAGTTTGAAAGTGGAGAAGGGTCGCAATCTCGGCATCATCGGCGAGTCCGGCTGCGGCAAGTCGACGCTCGCCCGCACCATCGCCGGCATCCTGCCCGCCACCGCGGGCAAAATTGTCTTCGACGGGCTGAAACTTGGCCGAAGCGCCCGCGAGCGCAGTCGCGACCAGCTGCGCGAGATGCAGATCGTCTTCCAATACGCCGACACTGCGCTCAACCCGGCAAAATCGGTCGAGGATATTCTTGCCCGGCCGCTCACCTTCTATCACGGCATGAACGGCAAGGCGCGCAGCGCCCGCATCGACGAGCTTCTCGATATGGTGCGCCTCCCGCGCAACCTGCGCCATCGCCGGCCGGGCGAGCTGTCCGGCGGCCAGAAGCAGCGCGTCAACTTCGCCCGGGCGCTCGCCGCCGATCCGAAGCTGATCCTCTGCGACGAGATCACCTCGGCACTCGACACGGTCGTCGCCGCCGCGGTCATCGAACTCCTAAAGGAGCTGCAGCGCGAGCTCGGCCTTTCCTACATCTTCATCAGCCACGATCTCTCCGTGGTCGAGGCGATCTGCGACGAGATTGTTGTCATGTATGGTGGCAAGAAAGTCGAGGAGATCACGCCCGCCAAGTTCAAGGCGCCACAGCACCCCTATTCGCAGCTGCTTTTCTCGTCGGTGCCGAAACTGGATCCCACCTGGCTTGATGGACTCGAGCAGGATCCGGAGCTGGTGCGGGCGTTTTGCCGGCGCTAAAGCGCCGGCGCCTGCGTTCCGGCAAAGCCCCTCATCCGCCTGCCGGGACCTTCTCCGGGGCGAAGGGACTCGCGGCGACGCCGGAGTGTCCTTCGCTAGGCAGGGCGTTGCGGTAGGAAAACACGCGCGCGGCGGCCGCGTCCGCTTGCGGCGAGACGGCGAGGGTGAGGGGCGAATCGCGAACGTCAGCCCGCGCAAGTCAGCGAAATTTGGGCACGAAAGACCTAAAGCCGAAACAAACTCGTCAACGGCATGTGCGCCTTGACGATCGGCGACTTCAGCACGACGAAACTGAAATATTTGTCGATGCCGACGTCCATGTCGGTAAGGCGTTCCATGATCGTCTGATATTCGCCGATCCCGGCGGTGACGAATTTCAAGAGATAGTCGTAGCCGCCCGAGACCAGATGGCACTCGATCACCTGATCGACCTTCTCGATCGCCGCCAGGAAGCGGGCGAAATCGATCTGGCGGTGGTTCTTGAGCGTGATTTCGGTGAAGACCGTCAGCGTCTGGCCGAGCTTGCCGACATTGATCTGCGCGGAATAACCCTCGATATATCCCTCGGACTGCAGCTTTTTCACCCGCATCAGGCACGGGCTCGGCGAGAGGTTGACCAGTTCGGCAAGCTCCACATTGGTAATGCGGCCATTCTTCTGCAATTCGTAGAGAATTTTTATGTCGATCCGGTCGAGTTTCATCGCGCGACTCCGCTTGCTGAGAGGGTCAAGGAGGCAGCAGATTATGCCGCGCTGTTCCCCGACAATGACCTTAACACATTGTCGATACGTGTCGATTTCGTTTCGCACATTGCGCCGAAGCAGAATGGGCTGCGGTCCTTCAGCAAGACAGAATTTTGTGCCGTCGGGTTCGGCTCTCCGGCAACGCCTTGGGCGCGAAAACGCTAGACTGGCTCCAAACGGAGACAACGCCATGCCCGCACCGCTGAAACTCGTCGACACCACGCCATCGCTCCCCGCCGCCGCCGATGCGGTGGTGATCGGCGGCGGAATTGTGGGCGTCTTCACGGCCTACTATCTTGCCCGGCGCGGATTTAAGGTGGCGCTCGTCGAAAAGGGTCGGATCGGCGCGGAGCAGTCCAGCCGCAATTGGGGCTGGTGCAGGCAGCAGAACCGCGATGCCCGCGAACTGCCGATGGCGACGAAGAGCCTCGACCTCTGGGAGCGTTTCGCAAAAGAGAGCGGCGAAGATACCGGCTTCCGGCGCTGCGGCCTCCTTTATCTGAGCAACAGTGAGGAGGAACTGGCAGGCTGGGCGCGTTGGCGCGACTTTGCCCGCACGGTCGGCGTTACCACCCATATGCTGGATGGCGCAGACGCGACCGCGCGCGGCCGCGCAACGGGCAAGCCATGGAAGGGCGGCGTGTTTTCGCCGAGCGATGGTACCGCCGATCCGGCTAGCGCCGCACCCGCGGTGGCGCGCGCAATCCTGAAACTCGGCGGCACAGTGCACCAATCCTGCGCGGCCCGCGGCATTGAGGTGGAAGGCGGGTGCCTGTCCGGCGTCGTCACCGAACGTGGCACCATCCGCACCAAAATAGCCGTGCTCGCCGGCGGTGCCTGGGCGTCCGCTTTCTGCCGTCAGCTCGGGATCCGCTTCCCCCAGGCGTCGGTGCGCTCGTCGATCCTTTCCGTTTCCCCGGGCGCCGAGAATGTGCCTGAGGCACTGCATACCACCGGGATCTCGGTGACGCGTCGCAGCGATGGCGGTTACACGCTGGCGATCAGCGGCCGTGGCCGCGTCGATCCGACGCCGCAGCAGTTGCGCTTCGCGCCGCAATTCCTGCCGATGTTCCTTCGTCGTTGGCGCAGCATTGCCCCCGGCGGCTTCGAAGCAATCCGCTCCGGCCACGAGACCTTGGGCCGCTGGCGGCTCGACCGGCCGACGCCGATGGAGCGCATGCG
>JAPSJG010000468.1 GCA_031178305.1 Sinorhizobium sp. | reverse complement strand
TCGGGCCGGAAAGCCCATGATATCCGGACGCATAGGCAATCGACGGCCCCTCGGCGCGGATGCGTTCGCGCATGCGCAGCGGCCGGAGCACGCCATCGACCTCCTCGACATCGACGACATTGACGTCGACGACCTCGTTATCGTCGAACGAGCGCTTGCCGGTCGCCTCGAGTGCGGCAACCGCCTCGGCGTGACGGGCGACGAAGGCGTCCTGAAGCGACTCCACCCACTTGCCGGAGGCGTCCAGCCAGACGGAGATGCCGTCCGCCAAACGATTCGCCGTCAAAACCTTATCCACCATCGCCTCGTCCTCAATTCCAAATCTGTTCTGTGCGCTTTGCCGCATCGGAGCCTTGGCGCCGGCCGGCAATAAGCGGCTCCGAGCGCGCGAAATTCGCGCCGGCGACCGCATCGCCGATGATCACCATCACCGGACCGTCGAGCTCCGTGCGGTTCTCAAGGTCCGGCAGATCTCTCAAGGTGCCGTGCAGCAGCCGGCGTTCGGCGCGGCTGGCATTCTCGATCACGGCCACGGTCGTCTCCGGCGAAAGCCCTGCCTTTATCAGCCGGCCGGCAACCGAGGCGGCTACCGTGCGCCCCATATAGACGGCAATTGTCGCGCCGGAAACGGCGAGCCGCGCCCAATCGGGCAGCACATCGCCAGCGAGGTCATGCCCGGTCGTAAAGACCAGAGAGGACGCAACACCGCGCAGCGTCAGCGGCAGCTCGAAATCCGCAGCCGCGGCAAAAGCCGAGGTGATGCCCGGGACGATATCGTAGCTTATGCGCGCCTCGCGGAGCGCCGCCATCTCCTCGCCTGCGCGGCCGAAGATCAGCGGATCACCGGATTTCAGCCGAACGACGCGCTTTCCTTCGCCGGCGAGCTTCACCAGCAATTGATTGATCTCGTCCTGCGACTTGGTGTGACACCCCTTGCGCTTGCCGACAGAGAGGCGCTCCGCATCGCGGCGGCCCATGTCCACGATCGCCTGCGGCACCAACGCATCATAGACGATCGCGTCCGCCTCCATCATGACCCGCTGCGCCCTCAGCGTCAGCAGATCCTCGGCACCGGGACCGGCGCCGACCAGCCAGACATGGCCGGGCACCCTTTCGGCCGTATCCAATAGCCGCGAGGCCTCGCGGCGTGCCGAAGCGAGGTCACCGACGGCGACATGATCGGCAATCGGGCCTTCAAAGAAGCGCCGCCAGAAGACGCGGCGCGCAACGCCACGTGGTATGAGGCGATCGACCGCTTCGCGGTAACTTGCGGCGAGCGTGGCGACGAGCCCAAGCGAGGGCGACAGCAGCTGATCGATCTGGGCGCGGATCATCTGGGCGAGGACCGGCCCTGCCCCTTCGGTGCCGATCGCAACGGCGACTGGAGCGCGGTTGACCAGCGCAGGCGTCAGGAAATCGCAATAGTCGGGCTGGTCGACGGCATTCGCCGGGATCTTCTTCTCGCGCGCGGCGGTCACGATCGTCCTGTCGGCGGCAGCATCTCCCGTCGCGGCGAAGACGAGCGTGGCGCCCTCGACCTGATGAGCCGCAAAGGGCTCGCGGACGGTCGCGATCCCCGCCTCTTTCAGGAATTTCTCGAAGGCCGGCTCCGGCCGATCCGTATAGGCAATGATGCGCGCCTCGGTGTTCAGCAGCAGCCGCACCTTGGCGAAGGCCTCGTCGCCATTGCCGAACACCGCCACGCGCTTTTGCGCGACGCGAAAGAATGCCGGGAAAACGGACAGTTGCTGCGACATAGCTAGAGGGCGGCTCCTTCTACAGGCTGCGGCAAATATCCCTCATAGCCGCCGACAATTGAAGAAACAGAAATTTCTATGGCTTTGCGGCCACGTATAGTTTTGCTCGACAGCCAATCTTTTTGAGCAAATATCTCCGGCGCTACCGGCCGCCATTGCGCCGAGGGCCGGACCGCCGTTAAATGCCGGCAATTGCGCTGGAGAATGCCGATGATGCAATGCGAACTGGCCGAGCACCTGCTGACCGTCATCGAGAAGGAGATACTGCCGCTCACGGAGAAGGGCGTCGCAACCGGCAACAAGGTGTTCGGAGCCGCGATCCTGCGCAAAGCCGACCTGTCGCTGGTGTTGGCGGAGACAAACAACGAGACAGAGAACCCGCTGTGGCATGGCGAAGTGCATACGCTCAAGCGCTTCTTCGAAATGGCGGAGACGCCGGACACGCGCGACCTCATCTTCCTGTCGACCCATGAACCGTGCTCTATGTGCCTGTCCGCAATCACCTGGGCCGGCTTCGACAACTTCTATTATTTTTTCACGCACGAGGATTCGCGCGACGCCTTTTCGATCCCGCACGACCTGAGGATATTAAAAGAAGTCTTCCGGCTTGATCCGGGCGGCTATGCCCGGGAGAATGCGTTCTGGAAATCGGCCTCCATCGCTGCTTTGGCGCAGGATGCCGATCCGGACACGAAAATGCGGCTGGCGGCCCAGGACGCCCGTATCCGCGCACATTACAACCGCCTGTCGGAAGCCTACCAGGCGGGCAAGGACAACAACGCCATACCGCTGAACTGACCCGATGGAACCTTCTCGCGATATTCAACGTCTGCTCGACATCATGGCCGCGCTCCGCCATCCGGAGACCGGCTGCCCCTGGGACATCGTCCAGACCTTCGAGACGATCAAGCCCTATACTATCGAGGAAGCCTATGAGGTCGCCGACGCGATCGAACGTCATGACATGGACGATCTCTGCGACGAGCTAGGGGACCTGCTTCTGCAGGTAGTCTATCACGCGCGCATGGCGGAAGAGGCTGATGAGTTCGACTTCGGCGATGTGGTCGAGGCCGTCACCCGCAAGATGATCCGCCGGCATCCTCACGTCTTTGCCCGCTCCGGCGCGCATACGCCCGAGGCGGTCAAGCTGCAATGGGAAGAGATCAAGCAAGCCGAGAAAGCCGACCGGAAGGCACGCCGTCATCGCCGGGGCCTGCCGCAGGAGGCGATGAGCGGTCATTTGGGTTCGGTGCAGCGGAGCTTTCCAGCCCTGGTCGAGGCCTTGAAGCTCCAGGAACGGGCGGCGAAGGTCGGCTTCGACTGGTCTGAGCCGGAGCCAATCCTCGACAAGATCGAGGAGGAGGTCGGCGAACTCAGACAGGCATTGAGGAGCGGCGACCGGGGCAAGGTCGCGGATGAGCTCGGCGACCTGATCTTCGCACTCGTCAATATCGGCCGCCATGTCGACACCGATCCGGAAATGGCACTACGCGGCACCAA
>JAPSJG010000467.1 GCA_031178305.1 Sinorhizobium sp. | reverse complement strand
ATTTTGGCAGCGCTGCCAACAAAAAATGGTAGCGCTGCCAAAAGATTTCGATATTGAATTTGGGATCGGGGTCGCGTCGTCCGCGAGGCCACGACCGCAGCAGACAGAAGCAGGTCCGAAGGTGACACTGGATTTCAAGCAGCAGGCGACCGTGACGCTTGCCGAAGTTGCGCAAGCGGCCGGCGTCGGCGAGAGCACTGTCTCGCGTGTCCTTCGCAATCACGGCTCCTTTTCGCGAAAGACCAGGGACCGGGTGATGGAGGCCGTCGAGCGGCTCGGTTACGTCCCGAACCGGATCGCCGGAACGCTTGCTTCTGCCGGGTCGCGTCTCGTCGCCTTCGCCATTCCGTCGCTGTCGAATATCGTTTTTCCGGACGTGCTACGCGGTGCGAGCGGCGTGCTGGAGGCTAACCAGCACCAGGCCGTGTTCGCCGTTACCGATTACGATCCGGGGCGCGAAGAGGCGCTCGTCGCCGCCATGCTCGCTTGGCGGCCGGCGGCGGTGATGCTCGCAGGCTTCGAGCACACGGAGGGCACCCGGAAGATTCTACGCGCGAGCGGCTGCCGGGTCGTTGAAGTGCTCGATCTGGACGGCACGCCAGTTGATCTCGCGGTCGGGTTCTCCAACCGCGCCGCCGGCCGGGCAAGTGCCGAGTTTCTGTTGAAGCGCGGATATCGCCGGATCGGCTATGTCGGGCATGATCTCGAGCGCGATACGCGCGCCGGTAAACGTTTTGCAAGCTTCACCGGGACGCTGCGAACGGCTGGCTGCGCGCTCATCGATCGACAGATCAATGCAGGGCCTTCGTCCGTGGAAAGCGGGAGGCTCGGTCTGGAACACCTGCTTGCCCGCTCACCCGACCTCGATGCCGTCTACTTCTCGAACGACGACATGGCGATTGGCGGCTATTTCCACTGCCTCGCCCAGGGGATTTCGATCCCCTCGCAACTGGCGATCTTCGGCTACAACGGTCTCGATATTGGCCGGGTAACGCCCCAGCCGCTCTCGACCATCCGCACGCCCCGGGTGATGTCTGGGCAGGTAGCCGCCGAGCTCGTCGTCGCCAACGCGCCACCGCAAGTCGTCGATCTCGGTTTCGAACTGATCGAGGGCGCGACCGCCTGAGCCTGAAAGGATTTGCCCATGTCCGAGACACGTCTGCGCGAGGAAATCTGCCGCTACGGGCGCTCACTGTTCGAGAGAGGGCTCACTCCAGGTTCCTCGGGCAACATCTCGCTGCGCCTCGGTGACGGCGGCTGGCTGGTGACGCCCACCAATGCCTCGCTCGGCTTCCTCGATCCCGCCCGTATTTCGCGGCTCAATGCGCAGGGGCAGCTCCTTTCCGGCGACAAGCCGACGAAGGAGATTCCGCTTCACACTGCCCTCTATGAAACGCGCGGCAGCGCGCGAGCAATCGTCCATCTGCATTCGACCCATGCGGTGGCGCTCACCATGCTGCCCGAAATCGACCCGCGCGCGGCGCTGCCGCCGATGACGCCCTATTACCTCATGCGTGCCGGCGAGACGGCGCTGGTGCCCTACCACCGTCCCGGCGATCCCGCGGTCGCCGATGCGATCCGCGGGCTCTCCGGCAGATACTCCTCCGTGCTGCTCGCCAATCACGGGCCGGTCGTTGCGGGCGACAGTCTCGAGGCGGCGGTTTTCGCGACTGAGGAACTGGAGGAAACCGCGAAGCTCTACTTGCTGCTGCGCAATCTCAATCCACGTTACCTGACCCCGGCTCAGGTCGAGGATCTCGTCAAGACATTCGGCCTCGAACTGCCCTCTCACCAGGATCACGAAGACCACGATCACGGGTGAGCAATCAGCCCGTCTATATGCACTGCACAAGACGCTGCCGCATTTTTGGTGCGGCGCGGCAACGAAGAGGGGTTGACCGGACGCCCGCTTTAAGCCCCTCTATTGATCATACTGATCCGGTGGACCAACCAGTAGATCAGTAGGAGGCTTGAGAGTGAACGGTAGTCCAATCCTCACGCAGATGCCGAAGATCGGGCGGGCACTCGAGCGCCGTACCGCGCGCGAGGTGATTGCCGACAAGCTGATGGTGCTGGTCGCGACCAATATGCTGCGGCCGGGCGACGAACTGCCGGGTGAACGGGAACTCGCCAGCGTACTCCACGTCAGCCGCGAGACTGTCCGCGGCGCTATCCGGACGCTGGCGGCGCGTGGCGTTATCGAGGTGTCGCAGGGCAGCCGCAGCCGCGTCGCCGATGTCGATCTCAGCGACCTGACGGTAACCATCGCCTCCCCGAATGCCATCGATAGCTACGATCTCGAAGACGTCCATGCAGCCCGGCTCCACATCGAGCTTAAGGTGGTTGGCGATGCCGCCGACAAGGTCGACGACGAGACGTTGCGCAAGCTCGAAAGCCTCTTGGAAACGCAAAGGCATTGCGGCAACGACGCGATGCGCTTCCTCATCTGCGACCGCGAATTCCACGTGGCGATCTACCGCGCCTGCGGCAATCCGCTGCTCTCGGACTTCGTCACCGACCTCTACACCTACATGATGGATTACCGGCGCAGCGCAATGTCTCGGGCAGGCGCGATCGAGGCGAGCTACCGGGATCACAGCGAGATTGTCGAGGCTCTGAGGCGTCATGACCGCGATGCGGTCATCGGCGCCTTCCGCCATCACCTCATGCGCATCTATCAGACGACGAAGGACCTGCTCGTCGAAGGAGCAACGAGCGGGAGGAAACAGAAACAAAAGGGCACGCTGAACCCGGATTGATCCGGAATGTGGCCGAACAGGAGGAGGTTCGCCGCGAATGCATGTCATGGTTATCGGTGCGGCCGGCATGATCGGCCGGAAACTCGTTGAAAGACTGGCCGCCGAGGAGGGCGCTCTCGGCCTCGAAATCGGCCGGCTGACATTGGTCGACGTCGTCGAGCCGCCGATCCCGGCAGCGCTCTCGCCGAAGTCGGGCACGCTTGCGATCGACCTCTCTTCGGACGGTAGCGCCGAACGGCTCGTGTCCTCGCGACCGGACGTGATCTTCCATCTCGCGGCGATCGTCTCCGGTGAAGCGGAGGCGGATTTCGACAAGGGCTATCGCGTCAATCTCGACGGCACGCGGGCGCTCTTCGACGCCATCCGCCGCGAGGGGCAGCGCGAGCGTTATTTTCCACGGCTCATCTTCGCCTCATCGATCGCCGTTTTCGGCCAACCGTTTCCGGAGAAGATCGGCGACGAGTTCTTCACGACGCCGATCACGAGCTACGGCACGCAG
>JAPSJG010000466.1 GCA_031178305.1 Sinorhizobium sp. | reverse complement strand
CGGGCTGGTGCCGGAGCTTTACGAATTGCTGACGCGGCGCGCCCAAATGCTGGAGGATAATCCGAACGTCACCGAGTTTCCGGCATGGCAGGCACGGCAGCCGGGACGGGAGCCGCTCGGCCTTGCGCCGGCGCCGGAGGGGGTTATCCTGCCGTTCCGGTGCCCCGCGGCAAATCCCGTTTCGGAACGGAAGGCTCTCGAGAGGTAAGCCATGTATTTCGCGATGAACCGATTCCGTGTCGCTCTCGGCCAGGAAGAAGCCTTTGAGGCTGTCTGGAAGGGACGCGACTCGAGCCTTGCGGCAATGCCCGGCTTCATCGAGTTCCATCTGCTCAGGGGCGAGAGCGTTCCGGAAGAAGGCTACACCCCGTTCATTTCGAAATCGACCTGGGAAAGCAAGGACGCGTTCCTCGCCTGGACGAAATCGGAAAACTTCCGGGCGGCACATAGGAACGCCGGCGACAACCGGGCCATGTATCTCGGACCGCCGAAATTCGAGGGCTATACCGTGGTCGAGGGGGCGTAGGCGGATGAGTGGGTGGCGTGCCTGTTCTTACCCCTTCTGGCCTGCCGGCCATCTCCCCCACGAGGGGGGAGAATAGATGTGGCATGCCTTGCACTCAAGCGGAGCGTTCCGCTTGCAGAAGCGTTTCGGTCGGAGCAAGGAGCAAGCCGCTTGTATTCTCCCCCCTTGTGGGGGAGATGCCCGGCAGGGCAGAGGGGGGTATAAGGCGGTTGCCTAGGGAGCAGCCGAGCGACGCGGCGAAAACGCTCCGAGTGCCACGGCCAGCCACCCCGCCATCATCGTCAATCCGCCGAGCGGCGCTGACATCGGAAAGAGGCCGTGGCCAGCGAAATGACGCAGCGTAAGGTCTCCGGCAAAGAGCGCCGTTCCTACTGCCAACAACAAGGCGGCAAGCGCGGCCGTGCGAAAATGCGTCCATCCGCCATAAAGCGCCACGAGCGTCGGGGCATGGGCGAGGCACATGGCGGAGGCACCGCCGAGCAGCCGCGGATCCGCTCCATGGGCAGCAGCGGCCGCAGCGGCCACGCCGAAGAGACCCATCAGCCCGGCAACGAAAAGCATGGTCGAGCGGAGCGCGCCGGCAGGCATCCGAACTATTCCTTGTTCTGCATGTGAAAGGCGAGCCGGGCGATCGGCGCGAGGATGATTTCCCTGAGCTTCGGGTAGGAGACCGTTTCCTCCAAGGCGCGGGTGAAGCAGAGGAGCCATTCATCACGCTCGGCCGGGCCGATTTCTGCGATGAAGTGGCGGCGGCGCAGCATCGGGTGGCCGCGCTTTTCTACATAGATCGGCGGCCCGCCAAGCCAGCCGGTCAGATATTCGTAGAGCTTTTCCTCGCTGCCCGAAAGATCCGGCGGATGCACGGCGCGGCAGCGGGCGGCCTCGGGCAGGCTGTCCATGAGCTCGTAGAAGCGCCGCGTCAGCGCCCGTACGGTGGTTTCGCCGCCGATCGCCTCATAGAGGGTCGTCGTTTGCGTTTCAGACATCGTCATTTCCTCGCGCCGATTTCGTATCGCGGCTCCGGTTCGGGGACAATGCCTGCCTGCTGCTTGCGGCGTTTCATCGCGGCGGCGGATTCCTCGACGTCGGCTCTTGACAAAACCGTCTAGACGGTATCTTTATTGTGCATGAAAAACGCCTATCAACGCAAGAAGGAGCCGGATCGGGTGCGCCAGCAATTGCTGGAGGTCGCAGCGCGGCTGTCGCTTGAGCAGGGGATCGCCGCGGTGACGCTCGACAAGGTGTCGCAGGCGGCGGGCGTCAGCAAGGGCGGACTGTTGCACCACTTTCCGAACAAGCTCGCCTTGCTGAATGGCCTGTTCGATGAGCTGATCACCCGCTTCGATCGGGCGATCGAGGCGGCGATGGCCGAGGACAGTGTCGAAAGGGGGCGCTTCACCCGTGCCTATCTTACCGTCTGTTTCGCCCTTGATGCTGATGCGGAAGGGCAGGACTGGCAGGTGCTGGCGATCGCACTCATCGCCGAACCCCATCTCAAGGCGCGCTGGCGAGACTGGGTGGTGCGGCGATCGGCAGAGTTTGCGGCAACCGACGGTTCGCCGAACTGCCTCATCGCCCGGTTTGCCGCCGACGGCGTGTGGCTTGCCGACCTGTTGCAGAGCCATGACCTCGGCGCGTCGACGCGCGCCGACTTGCTTCACAAGCTCAAGGCGCTGTCGCTGCAATAAAAGCGGCGAATGCGACTCCACCTGTTTCGAACCGACGGAGATGACCGTGAACCCCGCCATACTCTACACCGTCCTGGTCATCGCCATCGTTTTCGAAGTGCTCGGCACATCGGCCATGCAGGCTGCACAGCATTTCACGCGGCTGGCGCCGACCCTGCTCATGATCGCCTGCTATGCGGTCGCCTTCTTCTTCCTGTCCTACACGTTGCGCTACATCCCGGTCGGCATCGCCTATGCGCTCTGGAGCGGCCTCGGTATCGTGCTGATATCGCTCGTCGGCTATTTGACCTTCGGCCAGAAGCTGGACATTGCCGCCATCCTCGGCCTTGGGCTCATCATCGCCGGCGTGCTGGTCCTCAACCTTTTCTCCAAGTCGACCTTTCATTGAAGGGCGGTCTGTGCCGGCGCCTCAGGGCGTCACCGCCGAGCCGACCGTGTTTTCGACCGATTGGCCGAGACGGCGGAGCTGGTCGTCGTAATTCGCCCGGGTGCGGGGGTCGAAGATCATGATCGGCGTCGAGACGGCGACGCTGGCGGCGCTGCCCACCGTCTGCGCGGTTCCAAGGGCGACGGCGCCCACGCGCTCGCCGAGGCCGACATCGGAGTCCGTGACGGTCTGGCCGGCGATCAACCGGTTGCCAAGGAGCCGCACGACCTCGGGGCTTTCGGCGAACTTCCCATGGTTGAGCTTGTCTCCGCCCTTGAGCGCCGTGAGGTCGAGCACGGTGATGCCGGCCTGTTCGAGCTGACTGCGATAGGGCTCCGCGGTCGGATCGATCTGCCCAAGCCGGTCGATGTTGCCGGAAATGCGCCGCGAGACCGTCAGCGCCCGGTCATCGCGGGAGACGAAGAGCGTAAATTTGGGACGCTTCTCGCCCATCGCCTGCATCTGCTTGGCGAAGACATCGACGTCGAGGTCGGGGGAAGCGAGGATGACGTCGGTGATCTTGGCGTCGACCCGGCCATCGCGGATCGCCATCTGCCGGAGCGCCTCGACAGTGAGCCACGATCCCATGGAATGCGCCATCACCGTGATTTCGCCGACC
>JAPSJG010000035.1 GCA_031178305.1 Sinorhizobium sp. | reverse complement strand
TCGTCGAATTCGCTCGCGAGCTCGAGCTCTCCGGCAAAAGCGCCGTCAGTGCCGCGATCGAGGCAAGCCGCCTTCGCCTGCGACCGATCCTGATGACCTCGATGGCCTTCATCATGGGCGTCGTTCCGCTTGTCACCTCCACAGGTGCAGGTGCGGAGATGCGTTCTGCCATGGGCATTGCAGTCTTCGCCGGGATGATCGGCGTCACCGCCTTCGGCATCTTCATGACACCGGTCTTCTACGTTCTTATTCGCAAGCTCTCCGGCGAGCGGCCGCTGAAGCACACGGGAGCCCAGATCGAAGCGCCGCATCTCGCCCCCGGCGAATAGAAAGCCCACAGACGCGAGCGGGCCGGACGTTCGTTTGGCCCGCTTTCGATTCCATGATGCGTGACAGCTTGCGACCGATCGGATAAACCAGCAATTCCAGTCCATTGGCCCCACCGGCTCCGCAGGCATTCCTCTCCATGTTCCCGACCGATCCGATTTCCAATCTCGCCACGCTCATCCGCTGCCCGTCGGTCACCCCGGCCGAAGGCGGCGCGCTCCGGGCACTCGAAGCCATGCTGGCGCCGCTGGGCTTCAGGGTCGATCGCGTCGTTGCCAAGGAAGCCGGAACACCGGATGTCGAAAACCTCTATGCGCGGCTCGGGCGCGAAGGGCCACACCTGATGTTCGCCGGCCACACGGACGTGGTTCCCGTCGGGGACGAGGCCGCCTGGAGCCAGGGCCCCTTTTCCGCCGAGATCGTCAATGGCGAGATGTACGGTCGGGGTGCCGTCGACATGAAGGGCGGCATTGCCTGCTTCCTGGCCGCGGTTGCCCGCCATGTCGAGAAACATGGACCCCCGAAAGGCTCGATCTCTCTGCTCATCACCGGCGACGAGGAAGGCCCGGCGATCAACGGCACCGTGAAGCTGCTCGAATGGGCGGCAGCCAAAGGCGAGCGCTGGGACGCCTGCCTCGTCGGAGAGCCCACCAACCCCGATCAGCTCGGCGACATGATCAAGATCGGCCGGCGCGGTTCGCTTTCGGGCCGCATCACCGTTCATGGCGTGCAGGGACATGCAGCCTATCCACATCTCGCCGACAATCCGGTGCGCGGCATCCTGCAGCTTACCGAAGCGCTGATGCACCCGGCTTTCGACCAGGGCACGCAGGATTTCCAGCCTTCCAATCTCGAGGTCACGACGATCGATGTCGGCAATGCCGCCGTCAACGTCATTCCGGCAAAGGCAAGTGCCGCCTTCAACATCCGCTTCAACGACAGTTGGACGGCCGAGAGCCTGATGGCGGAGATCGTCGCCCGGCTGGACCGGGCCGCAAAGGACGGCACGCTCAGGCCGGGCCGGGCGCCGGTCAAGTACGAGATCGTCTGGAACGAGCGTCCGAGCCACGTATTCCTGACGCGCGACGATGCGTTGATCAAGTCGCTTTCCGGCGCGGTCGAGGCCGTGACCGGGCGGCGCCCACAGCTTTCGACCACCGGCGGCACCTCGGACGCGCGTTTCATCAAGAGCTATTGCCCGGTGGTCGAGTTCGGCCTCGTCGGACAGACGATGCACATGATCGACGAGCGCGTCGCGATTGCCGATCTCGAGACACTCACCGCAGTCTATCAGTCCTTCATCGCCCGCTGGTTCGGCCATGCCGCCGCTTGAAGAGGTCCTCGCCAATATCAAGGGGCTATGGCTGCTCATTCTGGGCAACCGCGAGGGCTATTTGTGGCTGGACCTCAGCGAAGGCGGCCTCTGGCGCTCTTTCGCGGCGATCCTCTGGTCACTGCCGGCAATGGCCGTGACCTGGGCCTCCTGGCGGCTCTATTATCTCTCCGCGATGCCGACCGGCACGACTGTCGGCGCAGGCATCTTCCTCAAGCTTCTCATCGTCGATCTCGCAAGCTGGCTGGTGCCGATCCTGCTGATCGTCATTCTTTCACGTCCGCTCGGCTTTGCCGCTCTCGTGGTGCCGGTGATCGTCACCACCAATTGGCTTTCAGTGCCCTTGTCCTATGCCATGGCTGTGCCGGCGGCGATCCTGCTGCTTGCGCGCGAAGCCCAACAAGCGACCGCCTTCCTGTGGCTGATCGTGTTCTTCGCCAGCGTGGCGCTGCTCTTTCGGCTGCTGCGTACGATCACCGGCAATGAGAACCTGCTCGCGGCGGCTCTCACGGCGCTCTTCCTGCTGCCGTCGATGATGATCGGGCAATATCTGCAACATCTCTTCGGCCTGATCCCCGGCTGACGGAGCCTCAATAGTCCACTTGCAGAAAATAGAGGCCTTCCGGCGGCGCGACCGGCCCGCAGGCCTTGCGGTCTCGCGCATCAAGTGCCGCCTGCAGATCGTCCGGCGTCCACTTGCCCTCGCCGACGAGCTTCAATGAGCCGGCGAAGGAACGGATCTGATTGTGCAGGAAGCTCTGCGCGCTCGCGCGGATCTCGATCAATTCGCCGCTGCGGGTGACGTCCAGCCGGTCGAGCGTCCGCCATGGGCTCGTCGCCTGGCAATGGGCGGAGCGGAAGGTGGTGAAATCGTGATGGCCGACGAGCCGCTGCGCCGCCTCGTGCATCGCCTCATGGTCGAGCGCCTTCGGCACCCACCAGGCGCGCCGTGCCTCGAGCGCCAGCGGCGAGCGGCGCGAGATGATGCGATAGAGATAATGGCGGCGGACGGCCGAGAAACGAGCGTCGAAATCCACCGGCGCTTCCGCGGCATCGAGGATCGAGACCCGCTCGCCCGCGAGCATCAGATGGGCGTTCAGCGCGTTACGCAACGTGTGCGCCTTCCAGTCGCGCCCAAGGTCCAGATGCGCCACCTGGCCGACCGCATGGACGCCGGAATCGGTGCGTCCCGCTCCGCGGATCGAGACGGTCTCGCCGGTAAGCGACAAGACCGCCTTTTCGATCGCGCCTTGCACGGAAGGGCCGTTTTCCTGGCGCTGCCAGCCGACATAGTCGGAGCCGTCATACTCGACGGTCAGGCGATAGCGCGGCATTTCAGGCGATCCTCGTGCCCGCCGCCATCGGCGTGCCGCGCAGGAATTCGGCCGCAGCAAGCGCCTTGCCGCCCGCCCGCTGCAATCGCGTGAGCCGCACGGCACTTTCGCCGCAAGAGATCGTCAAGGCGTCGTCCAGCACGGTACCGGGCTCCCCGGTGCCGTCAGCGAGCTCAGAAGCCAGCACCTTGATCCGCTCGACTCGCCCGGCGATCTCCTGTTCGAACCAAGCCCCCGGAAAGGGCGACAGACCGCGAATATGGTTGTGCACGTCACGTGCCGGCCTGGTGAAATCGATACGCGTTTCGTCCTTGGTGATCTTGGCCGCGTAGACGACACCTTCCTCCGGCTGCGGGGTCAGCATCAGTTCGCTGGCCTCGAGCTTCGCCATCGCCTCCTTTATCAGCGCCGCCCCTACGTGCATCAGCCTGTCGTGCAGTTCGCCGGCCGTCATCGCGTCACCGATCGCAACGCGCTTCGTCAGTGCCACCGGGCCGGTGTCGAGCCCCTTGTCCATCTTCATCACCATCATGCCGGTCTCGCTGTCCCCGGCCATAATCGCGCGCTGGATCGGTGCGGCGCCCCGCCAGCGCGGCAGGAGCGAGGCATGACCGTTGTAGCAGCCGTGGCGGGTGCCGGTGAGGATCTCCTCGGGCAGCAGGAGGCCATAGGCGACGACGACCGCCACATCCGCATGGAAGTCGCGGAAGATCTGACGGTCGGCCGGATCCTTGAAGTTGGCGGGTGTCAATACCGGAATGCCCAGAAGCTCGGCCGCCTGATGCACAGGCGACTTCGTAAGATCGAGGCCGCGCCGGCCGCCGGGGCGCGGGGGCCGCGTATAGGCGGCAACGATCTCATGGCCCGCCTCGGCGAGCGCGCGAAGCGTCGGTACGGAGAACTCCGGAGTACCCATGAAAATGATGCGAAGCGTCAAGGCGGTGAACTCCAACTCTCAATTGCCGCACTACAGCGGCGCGCGTCTTATCAGACGCGCAAAGGTCGCTGTAGCACTTTGAGTTGCTGCATGTCTTTGTCCTTAAATCGATGTCGATTTAAGGAGACATGCAGTAGACGATACCCGAGCCCCGGCCAGCCGCGCCCAAGACATAGGCGTCAGATCGCCCGGCTTCCCCGCACCTTGGCGGCTTTGGTGAATTTGCGGATCACCATATCGCGCTTGAGCTTGGAAATATGGTCGATGAAGAGAACGCCGTTCAGGTGATCGATCTCGTGCTGCAGGCAGGTGGCGAGCAGGCCATCGGCCTCGACCGCATGCTTCCTGCCTTCGCGGTCCAGATATTTGACGGTGATGGCGGCGGGCCGCTCGACCTCGGCATAATAGTCGGGGATCGACAGGCAGCCTTCCTCGTAAACCGAGCGCTCGCCGGAGGAATGGACAATCTCAGGGTTGATGAAGACGAGCGGGCTTCTCTCCTCGCCTTCCTTCGTGACGTCGAGCACGAGAAGGCGCTTCGGAACGCCGATCTGGATCGCCGCCAAGCCGATGCCGGGGGCATCGTACATGGTCTCGAGCATGTCATCGGCGAGGCGGCGAATGTCGTCGTCGATGGTCTCCACCGGCGCCGACACCTGGCGCAGAACGGGATCGGGAAGAATGATGAGCGGCTTGATCGTCATGCCGCTCCCATAACCGATCTTTCCGCCCCGGCGCAAGGAATTTGCCGACGCGACATCGCAAGCTTCCGGATAGCGCAACTCAAAGCCTCCCGAATATTATTGTTCTCGTTTTGATCTGGCCTTCGAAAGCGAATCTGTTAGGCTGCGGCCATGGAGCCCATCGTCTTTTCCTTCGACCAGCCGTTGATTCAACTCGGCGGCTTGCCCGTGACGGCAGGCCACCTCATCACCGCAGCCGCCTTGCTGATGGCGCTCATGGCCATCGCGGCTGGCCGCCGCGCCCGTACGCTTCGCATCGACGAGCGCGACGAGCAGATCTCGGCGCTTCTTGCCGTCCAGACCGAGATGCAGGGGCGAATCGCGGCGATGGCTGAGGTGTTCGGCGCTCGCCAAGCCGAACTCAACCAATCGCTCAGCCAGCGCATCGACGGCATGACGCACCGGATCGGTGCCTCGATCAGCGAGCAGACCAAGGCGACGCATGAGAATCTCCGGCGTCTGCAGGAGCGGCTGGCCGTCATTGACAGCGCCCAGAACAACATCCAGGCGCTCGCCAAGGACATGGCCGGGCTGCAGAGCATCCTTTCCAACAAGCAGACACGCGGCGCCTTCGGCCAATCGCGCATGGAAACAATCGTCGCGGACGGCCTGCCGATCAGCGCTTACACCTTTCAGGCGACGCTTCCCAACGGGGCCCGCCCGGACTGCATCATCCGAATGCCGAACGGCCAGCCGCCGCTCGTCGTCGACGCGAAATTTCCGCTCGAATCCTGGAACGCCATGCGCGATGCGCCGAACCCCGACCGGCGCCAGCAGGCTTCGCAGGCCTTTCGCCGCGACATGGAGGTGCACGTGCGCGATATCGCCAGCAAGTACCTCTTACCCGGCGAAACGCAGGAGACCGCCTTCCTCTTCGTCCCGTCGGAATCGATCTTCGCCGAGATCCACGAGCACTTCGAGGCGATCGTGCAGAAGGCGCATCGTCAGCGCGTCGTCATTCTCTCACCGTCGCTGCTGCTGCTGTCGATCCAGGTGATACAGGCGATCCTCAAGGACGCGCGCATGCGCGAGCAGGCGCATCTGATCCAGGGCGAGGTCGTGCGGTTGATGGACGATCTCTCGCGTCTGGACGAACGTGTGCGCAAGCTCCAGGGCCATTTCGCCATGGCGCAGAAGGATGTCGACGAAATCCTGATCTCGTCGGACAAGCTGACGCGCCGCGGCGCCAAGATAGAAACGCTGGAACTGGAAGCGACAGCGCCGCCCGAGCGGGGCGAGAAAGGTGAGCGGGCGGTCGACAATCGCATGGGCCAATTGAGGCTCAGGGTGGTTGACGAAGACTGACGCACTCGGGCACTCTCCGGCAAATTCTGCGAGCCGACGGGACACCTCCACATGATCACTGTTCTTGGATCCGTCAACATGGATCTGATCGCCACGACCGCACGCCTGCCGAAACCCGGCGAAACCGTTGCCGGATCGGGCTTCTCCACCGCCGCCGGCGGCAAGGGCGCGAACCAGGCGCTGGCCGCGCGGCGCGCCGGCGCTTCCGTGCGCATGGCCGGTGCCGTCGGATCCGACAGCTTCGCGGAGGGAGCGCTTGTGCTGCTCAGGGAGGCGGGCGCCGACCTCAGCCTCACCAAGACCGTCGATGCTCCGACCGGGACGGCGCACATCATCGTCGGCGGCGATGGCGAGAACGTCATCGTCGTCGTGGCGAGCGCCAACGCGACCGTCAGCGAGAGCGATGCCGTTGCCGCCGTCGAGGCGATGTCGCCCGGGGACACGCTGATGCTGCAGCTCGAAATTCCGGCCGCCTCCGTCGAAAGGGCGCTTAACGAAGCCCGGCGTCGCGGCATCCGGTCCGTCATCAACATCGCCCCGCTGACCCCCGATGCAGCCCGCCTCGGCCACATGGCCGATATCGTCATCGCCAACGAGACCGAGTTCGAACTGCTGGCGGGCAAGAGCGGGATCGCTGCCGCCGAGCGGCAAGAAGCAATGAAGGCGCTTCACGCCCAAACCGGACAGACCGTGATCGTCACCCTCGGCGCCGAGGGCGTGGTGGCGATCCATGAAGGCGGGCTCTATCGGGGGAAAGGTGTCACGATCGAGCCGGTCGATACGGTCGGAGCCGGTGATACCTTCTGCGGCTATCTGGCCGCAAGCCTCGACGCGGGACTTTCCTTTCCCGATGCACTCCACCGCTCAGCGGTCGCCGGATCGCTCGCCTGCCTCAAGCCAGGCGCGCAGCCCTCCATTCCGCTCGCCGCCGAGGTCGCCGCCCGCCTCTGACGATCGACCGAAGCCTCGCGATTCGCGATCCGGACAACGGGTGTCGCGGCGACGATATTCACCGCACAGAATCTGCCAGAACGGCCTGAAACTCCTGAAATGTTGGCCGTATTTTAATCTTTGATCATCTATCCAGATTGCGAAACGGCCGGTCACGTCTTCATCGGCTGTCTCCTTCTGCCGGTCGGCATCTGGCGCTCCATGATGGAGCCTTCACCCAAATATCGGAATGCGTGACGCCGCAGGTAGCGCCTGCGGACCTCCAGATAGGCGAGGATTTCATGTTCAAGTTCCATGCCAAATCGCTGGCGACCAAGTTGATCGCCGTGACAGGCGGCACGATCGCTCTGGTGCTGCTTGCCTCGAATTTCGTTCTCATCTCCCAGACGCAGGACCGCGTAGAAACGCTGATCTTCGAAGGCGCGCAAACGGAAGCGCAAGCGATTGCCTCGGACATCGCCGGCAGCGTCGGTGAACTCGCCGCGGCGGCACGCACCATGTCCGGCATTCTCGGGCGCGGCCATGCCGAAAATTCCATTGATCGCGCCGGCGCCATCAACCTGTTGAAGGCGAACCTTGATCAGCACGAATTCGCCTTCGGCAGTTGGTTCGCCGAGGAGACCAAGGCCTTCGACGGGCGGCAGGAGGAGATCGCCAACAATAAGGAGCTCGGCGCCAACGAGGCGGGCGTCTTCACGCCCTATTGGTCGAAGAACCGTAATGGCGAGGCGCAATTCTCGACTTTCAACGCGGACTATGCCGCCGAATGGTACGCGCTCGCCGCAAAGAGCGGCAAGGGCGCGATCACCCAGCCATATCTTGCGGATGGGACGGACGTACCGACGACGATGACCTCGATCGCCTATCCGGTGATGTCGGGCGGCAAGATGATCGGCGTCTCGGGCGTCGATATCTCGCTCGCCTCGCTTGCCGATCGCCTCGCAAAGCTCAAGCCTTTCAACTCCGGGCGCGTCTATCTCTTGTCGCAGGGCGGCAAGTGGCTCGCCGCGCCGATCCCCGAGATGCTCATGAAAGACTATGAGGGCGAAGGTGAGGAGGTGATCAAAAACGCCCTTTCCTCGGGCTCTTCGGGCATGATCAGGGATCTGACCTATGACGGAAACGAGCCCTTCGATCGCGTCGTCTATCCCTTCGGTCTTCCCAACGTGAACGCAAACTGGGTCGTGCTCGTGGACGTGCCGCGAACGGTCATCAACGCACCGGTCAACGACCAGACCTATATGATGATCGTCGGAGGTCTCGTCGTTCTCGCCGCCGTGCTTGCCGGCCTCTACCTCGCCGTCCGCCGCTTCGTGCAGAAGCCGCTCGCGGCGCTCGTGGGCGACGTCGCGAGACTCGGCAACGGTGACTATGAAAGCCCGATCTCCGGTCAGGACCGCGCCGACGAAACCGGCCAGGTCGCCAAGTCGCTCGAAGGCTTCCGTCATCAGCTTGCCGATACAGAACGCCTGGAAAGCGAAGCGCGCCACGAGCGCGAGCAGGCGGAACGCGAACGCAGCCGTTCGGAAAGCGAGCGAGCCGAAACCAGCGCGCTCCAGCGCGACATCGTCGCACGCCTCGGCAAGGGCCTCTCGCACCTCGCCTCCGGTGACCTTGCCTTCCGGATCGCGGATGAATTCTCCGGCGAATACGCGCAATTGAAGCGGGATTTCAACGGGGCCATGGAGAGCCTCGAAGAGACAATCCGCACCGTAAACCAGTCGATCGTCAACATCGGCAGCGGCACCGGCGAGATCTCCAGCGCCGCCAACGACCTGTCGCAACGCACCGAGCAGCAGGCAGCCAGCCTCGAGGAAACCGCCGCCGCCCTCGACGAACTGACCTCGCAGGTCAATGCCAGCGCCGAGAATGCCAAGGTTGCCGCAAAATCGGTTGAATTCGCCAGCAGCGATGCCGAACAGTCGGGCGAAGTCGTGCAAAAGGCGATTGCCGCAATGCACGGCATCGAGCAGTCCTCGCACGAGGTTAGCCGTATAATCGGCGTCATCGACGAGATCGCCTTCCAGACCAATCTCCTGGCGCTCAATGCCGGCGTCGAGGCAGCGCGCGCCGGCGAGGCCGGCAAAGGCTTCGCGGTTGTCGCGCAGGAAGTCCGCGAGCTCGCCCAACGATCGGCAAACGCCGCCAAGGAAATCAAAACGCTGATCAGCACCTCCGCGGATCAGGTGCGCGAAGGCGTCGATCTGGTTGGAAAGGCGGGCGGCGCGCTCGAAAACATCGCCGCGCAGGTTGTCGAGATCAACGGCCTCATCCGCCAAATCTCGAGCTCCGCCTCCGAACAGGCGGTCGGCCTCAAGGAGATCAATGCGGCCGTCAACCAGATGGATCAGGTGACGCAGCAGAACGCCGCGATGGTCGAAGAGACGACGGCGGCCAGCGTGGCTTTGAACGACGAAGCCCGGGCGCTCAGCGCACTCGTCTCCCGCTTCCGTCTGGCGGAGCGCGAGTCGACAAGAGCTGCCGCCGACCGACTTCGCGGCGCCGCCGAGCGGATGCGGTCAGCCGAAGGTCCCGCTTCCCGTCCGCCCCCCGCTGCGGAGAGCCGCCAGGCACGCGGCAGCGGCTATTCCCCGTCGAAGCAGCGCGTACTCGCCCAGACATCCGGCGCCAATGCGCTTGCGGGTAACGATTGGGAAGAGTTTTGATACCGCGCCTGCGCGGAGACTCTCCATTCGCGTGCATTGCTTCTCAACCTCCCCAACCCCTCCCCACAAGGGGCTGGGCTAGGCGCACGCGGAAATCTCCTGCTATTCCAATCTTTTAGCTTTTGTTGCTAGAAACAGGATGGCGGGATGGTGCGGCAGGTTAAGCCCCTCCCCCCTGTGGGGAGGGGTTGGGGAGGGTAAATCCTAGCGCTCCCCTCCTCGCGGTTTAAATGCGCCCAAGACGCTCCGTCAGCAGATCGAAGAAGCCCTCATCATCGATGTGCCGCATGACCTTGGCATTGTGCTTGCGGCCGGTGACCTGCCACCAGTCGACGACGGTCATGCCGGTGGTGAGTGCCGACGTCGTTTCGATCTCGACATTGCAATCGCGGCCGGTGAAGAGCTCGGGCCGCAAAAGATAGGCGATAACTGTCGGATCGTGCAGCGGTCCGCCATCGGTGCCGTATTTTTCGATATCGAAGCGCTCGAAAAACTCGAGCATCTCCGCAAGCGCAACCGCCGCCGGGCTGTCGATGGCACGGATCTTTTTGACGCGGGCTTTGTGGGTGAGCACGCGATGGGTGACGTCGAGCGGCATCATGACGATCGGAATGCCGGAACGGAAGACGATCTCTGCGGCTTCAGGATCGACATAGATGTTGAATTCTGCCGCGGGCGTGATGTTTCCGCCTTCGAAGAAGCCGCCGCCCATCATCACCAGCTCCCGTACCAGCGGGGCAATCTCCGGCGCCTTGGTGAGCGCGAGCGCAACATTGGTGAGCGGCCCGAGCGTGCAGAGCGTCACCGCGCCCGGTGCCTCGGACCTGAGCGTCTCTATGATGAAATCGATCGCATGCTGCTCCTGGAGCGGCATCGTCGGCTCGCTCAGATCGGGACCGTCGAGCCCGGTCTTGCCATGGACATGCTCGGCGGTGATCAGCTGGCGCGCGACCGGCCGCTCGGCACCGGCGAAAACCTTTACGTCGGTCCTGTTGCAGAGTTCGCAGACGATACGGGCGTTGCGCGCCGTCAAAGTGAGCGGCACGTTGCCGGCAACGGTTGTGATGCCGAGAACGGCGATCTCTTCCGGACTGCCGAAGGCAAGCATGATCGCGGCGGCGTCGTCCTGCCCGGGGTCCGTGTCGATGATGATCTTTCTCGCGCTTGACACTTGCCTCACTCCTGCCAGCCGGATGTTCGCGGGTCACCGGGCCAAGCCGATGACGCAGCTCGGAAAGCCCGAAGAGGGACTATGATTTGCGGGGGCCGCCGAGGCAAGCCGCTTGCACTCGTTGCACACAGCTACCATATTGCTTGCCTGGATGCTGGTTGGCAGGTCCGAAAAGATGGTCGCTTGAGCTTGCAAGGACTTGGGAATGAGCAGGATTACGCCTTTTACCAGCCCGCTCCTGGTGGGGTTCGACAGTATGGAAAAGACCCTTGAGCGCATAGCCAAGGCGAACGACGGTTACCCACCCTACAACATCGAACGCATTCGGGGTGAAGGCTCGGCCGACGCGCCGGAACGCCTGCGCATCACGCTCGCCGTCGCCGGTTTTTCCGAGGACGATCTCGACGTGACGACGGAGGAAAACCAGCTCGTCATCCGGGGGCGGCAGATCGATACGGGTGAGAGGGATTATCTCCATCGCGGCATTGCCGCCCGACAGTTCCAACGCACCTTCGTCCTTGCCGACGGCATGCAGGTGCTCGGCGCGGAACTGCGCAACGGTCTTCTCTCGGTCGACCTCGTGCGGCCCGAGCCGGTGCGAATGGTAAAGAAAATTAACATTTCAGTCCCAGAATAGGATAACCGGCGGGATTTTCCTCCCCAAGCCGGCGACCACGGAGCATGACCATGGGACTGAAAACCATCAACACGTCGCTGTCGAAGAGCGATCTCGCACATCTCGGCGCAGGCGAAGTCGGTTATATCCGCAAGATGCGTTCGGAGGAGGTCTCCCGCTGCTTCCCGGAAGCGCCGGAGATGGGACCCGGCATCGATCTTTGGGCCCTGTTTGCCGCCGATGGAACCCCGATCCTCCTGACGGACAACCGCTCCAGCACCTTCTTCAAGGCGGCAGAGGACGACCTGCGTACCGTTAGCCTGCATTGATTGCTGGCGCGACTTCCGCCCGATTCGCCCCTCATCCCGCGCCGCCACCTTCGCAGGCGGGGAGAAGGGGCATGCCGCCCCCTCTCGATCTCTAGCCCCGCCTGCGGGAAGAGGCACTGCATCTCTCCTTAGATTGACCTAGATTTAAGGAGAGATGCAGCAATTCAAAGTGCTACAGGGACCTTTGCGCGCCTGATAAGACGCGCGGCGCTGTGGGGGTAGCTCTAACTACGCCTGAAGGCCAGGTAGGCGGACTTGCGGCCCTCCCGGCGGGCTTTGGCCTCGTAGCGCGTGCTCGGCCAGCCGGCAAACGGCGTCAGCCAGTCGGCTGCCCTTTCAGCCGTCCATTCGAAGGCGGCGTGGTCGCGGCAATGGATGAGCGTCCAATTGACGTAGCTATCGATGTCCGAGGCGAAGCAGAAGAGGCCGCCCGGCTTTAGCGCGCGGGCGAAGCGGTCGAGATTGACCTTCGAGACGAAACGCCGCTTCCAGTGCTTCCGCTTCGGCCAGGGATCGGGATAGAGCAGGTCGATCTGATCGACCGAGGCAGCCGGCAGCCAGTCTAGAACCTGGGTCGCGTCGTCGTCGTAAAGGCGGACGTTGCCGATCCCCCGGGATTCGATCTGCCCAAGCAGCTTCGCCATCGAATTGATGAAGGGCTCGACGCCGATGAAGCCAGTGGACGGATCCTCCGACGCCCGGTGTACGAGATGTTCGCCGCCGCCGAACCCGATCTCGAGCCGAATTCGCGTGACGGGGGTCGGGAAGAGCTTCGACAGGTCGGCGGGCGCCGGCTCAGCCAGATCGAGCTTCAGAACCGGCAGGATCGTCTCTAGATGCGTCGCCTGGCGCTCCCGCAAGGGCTTGCCCTTGCGGCGGCCAAAAAAGGCCTCCGTAGCTCTGGCGCGGCGCGGTTCACTCATGTCGTCGTTCCATTTCCAAATCATGCCCGCCTACAGAGCCGCGCGTCTTATCAGACGCGCAAAAGTCGCTTTAGCACTTTGAAAAGCTGCATGTCTTTGTCCTTGAATCATGCAGTGGGCGATTCGGCCCATGCTAAAAACTAGAGGGGCAGATGCTCCCTCAAGAGCATCCGCCCGATTTAACAGAACCATACATCCGAATCGATGCTTGGCCTTCGCCTTATGCCGCGCGGCCGTTGATTGCCGTCGCGTCGAGAGCGATCGACTCCTTGAGCGGCTTTACCAGGTCGAGCTTTTCCCAGGAGAAGGAGCCGTCGCGCCCAGCCTTGCGGCCGAAATGGCCATAAGCGGCGGTCTTGGCATAGATCGGCTTGTTGAGGTCGAGATGGCGGCGGATGCCGCTCGGCGAGAGATCCATCGTCCTGCGGATCGCCTTTTCGATCTGGTCTTCGGAGACCTTGCCGGTGCCATGCAGATCGACATAGATCGACAGCGGCTGGGCAACGCCGATCGCGTAGGAAAGCTGAATCGTGCAACGGTCGGCCAAGCCGGCCGCCACGACGTTCTTTGCGAGGTAGCGGGCGGCATAGGCGGCCGAGCGGTCGACCTTGGTCGTGTCCTTGCCGGAGAAGGCGCCGCCGCCATGGGGGGCTGCGCCGCCGTAGGTGTCGACGATGATCTTGCGACCGGTGAGACCCGCATCTCCGTCCGGCCCGCCGATGACGAACTTGCCGGTCGGGTTGATGTACCACGTGCAGTCGTCTGCAATCTTCAAATCGGAAAGCGCTTCGCGGATATAGGGTTCGACGACCGAGCGAACCCTGGCGGAATCCCAGCTTTCGTCGAGATGCTGCGTCGAAAGGACGATCGAGGTGACCTCCGTCGGCTTGCCGTCGACATAGCGCACCGTCACCTGACTCTTGGCGTCCGGACCGAGCTTGGCGACCTCGCCTTCGCCCCTCTTGCGGGCAGCGGCAAGCAGATTGAGGATGCGGTGCGAATAATAAATGGGCGCCGGCATGAGCTCGGCGGTCTCGCGGCAGGCATAACCGAACATGATGCCCTGGTCGCCTGCCCCTTCCTCGCCCTGCTTGTCAGCGGCGCTGTCTACGCCTTGAGCAATATGCGCGGACTGGA
>JAPSJG010000465.1 GCA_031178305.1 Sinorhizobium sp. | reverse complement strand
GCGCGCCGGGCCGCGGCCGGCAATGTCCCTCCCCGAGATGATTGCCGATGCGGCCGAACCCCTACCCGAATTCGACGATCCTGCCTTCGGACGGCTTTTCGATCGGTTTGCCGAACGCCGGGTCGTGCTGCTCGGGGAGGCAAGTCACGGCACGTCCGAATTCTATCGTGCTCGCGCGGCGATAACCCGCCGGTTGATCGAGTCGCACGGCTTTACGATCGTCGCCGTCGAGGCCGACTGGCCTGATGCGGCGGTGATCGACCGATATGTTCGCCACCGGCAGCCGCGCCCACCTCGGCACACGGCCTTCGAACGTTTTCCCGTCTGGATGTGGCGCAATCTCGAGGTCAAGGATTTCGTCGAATGGCTGCGCGGCCATAATGAAAGCAAGCAAGAGTCCGAGCTCGCCGGCTTCTATGGCCTCGATCTCTATAACATGCGCGGCTCGATCGCAGCTGTCCTGGAATATCTGGAAGAGACTGACCCGCGAGCCGCGGCGATCGCGCGCGAGCGCTACGGATGCCTGACACCCTGGCAGAACGAGCCTTCGACCTATGGGCGGGCGGCATTGACCAAGGGCTTCCAAAAATGCGAGGAGGCGGTCGTGAAACAGTGCCGCGACCTGCTGGAGAGGCAATTACAAGCGGGCCTCGAAGCAGGGGACGACCTCATCGATGCGGCGCAAAATGCCCGTCTGATCGCCACGGCCGAAAAATACTATCGTATTATGTATTATGGCGGGCCAGAATCCTGGAACATGCGGGACACGCATATGTTCGAGACGCTGCGTCATCTGCTCGATACGCGAGGTCCGAAGGCGAAGGCGGTCGTCTGGGCGCACAACTCCCATATTGGCGACGCGCGCCAAACGGACATGGGGACGGCGCGCGACGAGTGGAACATAGGCCAACTCTGCCGCGAGAATTACCCCGGCGACACGGCCCTGATCGGCTTCGGCACGCATGGCGGGCGCGTCGCAGCGGCAAGCGACTGGGGCGGCAAGATGGAGGTGAAGACGATCCGCTCTTCCCGCGAAGACAGCTACGAACGCCTTCTCCACGACTCACGGGTCGAACGCTTCCTGCTCGATTTCTCTCGCGATCCGACGTTGCGAGACCGTCTTCAGGAGCCGAAGCTCGAGCGGTTCATCGGGGTGATCTACAGGCCGGAAACGGAACGGCTCAGTCATTACGCCTGTGCGTCCCTCCCCCGCCAGTTCGACGCCTTCGTCTGGTTCGACGAGACCACGCCGGTGACGCCGCTCGGCCCGGAACATATCGCACAGGGCGTGCCGGACACATTTCCTTTTGGCCTCTAATCCGCAGGTCCGGTTAGGGCGGGCAGTTGGACCGGATACGCTCCCATGCATTCGCGCCACGCTCCAACCCCTTGTTCTTGCCGCATTTGTGCGACGTCTGGTGATTCCACCTGACTGCAAGATGCTAGAGCTCAAACCTGCGTTGAAATGATGTTGTCGACGCTGACCGTGCCGCCAATCACGCCGCGCTCCGAGCCCGCGGGCGCGGGGCCTTCCTCAATCACGCCGTAGAGCTTGTCGCTGCGGAAGGCGCTCGCCATTTCCGTCGTGACCCCTTCTGCCGGTTTCGCGTCGATTTCGGTAAAATCGAGCTCGGCCTGGGACGCGACCACGCGTGCATCGCCGGTTGATCTGGCAATCACGACGACCTCGCCTTGGTACCTGGCATTCTGCCAATTCGGGTCGTCGCGTTCGGCCAAGGGAGTGAGCCGGTATATCTTCAAGTTTTCCTGCATTCGATCGCCTCCGCGGGCAGCCCCGTCGAGTGTCCGGTACATCGCCCTGCCTCCAATCTTCGGGGATTGGAATTGTTCCGAAACCCGGATGCGAGATGGCTCTCGTTTGCTGGAACAATCTTTCGAAGCGACGGTTGGGGGACCACCAATCGAAAAGGAGCGAACGATGGGTACCGCTACTGAAAATCTGCAAGCCTGGCTTCGCGACGCGCATGCAATGGAGGAACAGGCGATCACCATGCTGACCAGCCAATCCCGGCGCCTGGAAAACTATCCGGAATTGAAAGCCCAGATCGATAAGCACTTGCAGGAGACCCGCGACCAAGCTGCCATGCTCGAGCGGTGCCTTGAGCGGCAGCACGGGGGAACTTCCTCGATCAAGGACATAACGGGCAAGATAGTAGCTATCGGACAGGGGCTAAGTGGCCTGTTCGTCGGAGACGAGGTCGTCAAGGGAACGCTTGCCAGCTACACGTTCGAGCAGATGGAAATAGCCAGTTACAAGATCTTGATCGCTGCTGCCGATCACGTCGGCGACCAGGAGACGAAAAGAATCTGTGAGACCATCCTGCAGCAGGAGATCGCGATGGCTGAATGGCTCGACCGGCACGCGGACGCGATCACGCGCAAGTTCCTCGAACGTGAAGAACGCAACGTGACCGCAAAGCATTGATCCTTGCGGGCAAGCGTGGCGGGCTCGCTTTGGCATGCCTTCTCAGGTGTTGAGACTGCCGCGGCTGCGGTAACCGGAACAATTGCCGGGCACCGGCTTTCCCCTGACGGAAGGGAGTAAACGATGGTACGGAACACTCTTAAAGGAATGAAACTTCCGCCGGTCCCGCCCGTGGAGGAAGAGTTGCCCGAAAGCGCGCGGAACACCGAGGAGGCGGATCCCGTGGACCAGGGCCGGGTTCCCCCCGTTCTCAGCCGGGACGAGGCGAATATCGATGCGGACGAAGCTCTTCCCGATGACGAGGAGGAGCAAACGATCGCCGAGAACCCGGAGCGTGAGGAGGTGCGCTTTGGTGAAGCGAAACCGCCGCGGAGTGACTGACACGTTGAGGCGTGTGCCGCACGGTCCGAATGGCGTTTGAGGAGGCAGCGACAATGGTAATGGATTACCTGTGGTTATTTGCGACTGCAGGAGGTGCTTTCGCGCTCGGGGCAGCGATCGTCTATGCGATCATGAGACAGAAGCCCATCCCGCCTGCCGCCAAGGAAGCGCAGAAGCGGGAGATCGACAGGCTTTACGAGCGGCCGCCGGAAAGCAACACCCGCTGAGCGCCGATCGGCGATAATGGATCAGGATTTCCTGATCATATTGGGAGTGACGCCAGTTCCCACCCCAAAACCTTTCGTCGTCCGCGCACAACGGGAACAAATTTCCCTGGGCCCGGTTTGCCTTCCGACAAAGTAAGGAGCGAGCATGCCCCGGCGACCTGATACGAACCCCGCACAAGTACGCGGCGACATCCAGCACGGGCGCACAGGTGACAAGACCCGTGGCTTCGACCCGGCAG
>JAPSJG010000464.1 GCA_031178305.1 Sinorhizobium sp. | reverse complement strand
GTTGAGGGTCTTTCCGTCGATCGAGGTGGTGATTGCCGGCGGCGTGGTCCGCGGCTCGGATGGCGGCATCGTCGGGGAGGCGGCCGTTGACTTCATCAATCAATTCAAGGTGGATTTCGCCGTCATCGGCGCCTCGGCAATCGACAGCGACGGTGCGCTTCTGGATTTCGATTACCGCGAGGTGAAAGTGGCACAGGCGATCATAACCAATGCTCGCCACGTCATCCTAGTGTCCGATTCGACGAAATTCGAACGCACCGCGCCGGTCAGGATAGGCCATATTTCCCAGGTCCAGACCTTCATCACCGACCACTGCATCATTGAAAACGTTCGTAAAATCTGCACAGAACAGGGTGTTCGGTTGATCGAGGCCGAGGCCTGATTGGCGCTCGCAGATTCGGATAACATTCGTTTGACATTCGCTCGATTTTCGTTTTAACTCCATTTACTTTCGCAATTCGCGCCGTAATTGTGCATTGCGAAAAGGGGAGGGGCAATCGCGGTGTCAGAGCAGAGAGTCTTCGACGTCTTTGTCATAGGCGGCGGCATCAATGGATGCGGCATCGCGCGTGATGCGGTCGGCCGGGGCTATTCCGTCGCGCTCGCCGAGATGAACGATTTTGCTTCGGGCACCTCCTCCGGCTCCACCAAGCTCATCCATGGCGGCCTGCGCTATCTCGAGCATTACGAATTCCGGCTGGTGCGCGAGGCCCTGATGGAGCGCGAAGTGCTCTGGGCCATGGCGCCGCACGTCATCTGGCCGATGCGTTTCGTGCTCCCCTATCACAAGGGCGGACCGCGCCCGGCCTGGCTGATCCGCCTGGGGCTGTTTCTCTATGACCATATCGGCGGCCGCAAGCTGTTGCCGGCCACGAGCACGCTGGACATGACCCGCAATCCGGCGGGCGAACCGTTGAAACGCCTCTTCACCAAGGCTTTCGAATATTCGGATGGCTGGGTCGACGATGCCCGTCTGGTGGTGCTGAATGCGCGCGATGCCGCCGACCGCGGCGCAAGGATCATGGCGCGCACTCGCGTGGTCTCGGCCCGGCGCGAGAACGGCCTGTGGGCGATCGAAGCCGAAGACACCGTAACCGGTACGCGGGAGACCCTGCGCGCCCGCGTGCTCGTCAACGCCACCGGTCCCTGGGTGGATCGGGTGCTGGCCGAGACTTTCGGCAAAAAAGAGGTCCACAACGTTCGCCTCGTCCAGGGCAGTCATATCGTTATCAAGAAGAAGTTCGACGATCCGCGCGCCTATTTCTTCCAGAATCCGGACGGCCGGATAATGTTCGCCATTCCTTACCAAGGCGATTTCACCCTGATTGGAACAACGGATCGGGATTACGCCGGCGAACCGGCGGACGTGCACATCAGCGATGCCGAGATCGACTACCTCTGCAAGGCGGCAAGCGAGTATTTTTCCGATCCGGTGACGAAAAGCGACGTGGTCTGGAGCTATTCCGCCGTGCGTCCGCTCTACGACGACGGGGCGAGCAAGGCCCAAGAAGCAACCCGGGACTATGTCCTGCGCCTCGAGGGCAAGAACGGCGAGGCGCCGCTGCTCAACGTCTTCGGCGGCAAGCTCACGACCTATCGACGCCTCGCCGAATCCGCGCTCGAAAAGATCGGCGGGTCGATCGGCATCAAGGGCGCGAGGTGGACGGCCGGATCGCACCTGCCGGGCGGCGACTTTTCCGCGACCGCCTATGAGGCGGAGGTCGAGAAGCTGAAAACGTGCTATCCCTTTCTCGCCGCCTCGCATGCGCGGCGGCTGGTGCGGCTATACGGCACGCTTGCGGCAAGGCTGCTCGGCCCTGCTCGAAGCGAGGCCGATCTGGGAAAGCGCTTCGGTGCGGATCTCTACGCGGTCGAGGTCGACTGGCTGATCGGGCAGGAATGGGCGCGGCGCGCGGATGACGTGCTGTGGCGCCGCACGAAACTGGGACTGAAGCTCTCGCCGGCGGAGACGGCAGACCTGGAGGACTATGTGCGCGGCGCAGTCGATGCCGCCGCCTGATCTGAAGAGTTCAGAGCGGCATGCGGACGGATAGCCGAACACAGTCTTTCTCATCCCGCTTGAGTCCCGCAATTGAAGCTGCGGATGGCTGGGTGGAACACCGGAGAATTCAATGCTCGAAATGAAGAACATATCCAAGGTCGTCGGCGGGGAGACGCATATCCACCCGACCGACCTTGCGCTGGAGAGGGGGTCGCTGAACGTGCTGCTCGGCCCGACACTCTCCGGCAAGACGTCGCTGATGCGGCTGATGGCCGGTCTCGACAAGCCCTCCTCCGGTTCGATCCATTTCGATGGCGCCGATGTCACCGGCCTGCCGGTGCAGAAGCGCTCGGTGGCCATGGTTTACCAGCAATTCATCAACTATCCGGCGATGACGGTCTACGACAACATCGCTTCGCCCATGCGCATCAAGGGCGTCGACGCCGCCGCCATCGACCGGGAGGTGCGGAAAGCGGCCGAACTGCTGAAGCTCACGCCCTATCTCGACCGCACGCCGCTCAACCTTTCGGGCGGGCAGCAGCAGCGCACAGCGCTTGCCCGTGCCATCGTCAAGAATGCCGATCTCGTACTGCTCGATGAGCCGCTCGCCAATCTAGACTACAAACTGCGCGAGGAGTTGCGCGAGGAATTGCCGAAGTTATTCGCCGCATCCGGCGCAATCTTCGTCTATGCGACGACAGAGCCTTCGGAGGCGCTGCTGCTCGGAGGCAATACCGCCACCCTGAGCAAGGGCCGGATCACACAGTTCGGCCGGACGATCGACGTCTATCGCCGCCCGGCCGACATCGTCACCGCCCGCACCTTTGCCGATCCGCCGCTGAATACGATCGACCTCTTGAAGTCAGGATCACATTTCACCCTGGAAGGTAAGCCGGTGCTTTCCGTCCCACCGCATCTTGCGGCGATCGCGGACGGACCCTGCACCGTGGCTTTCCAGCCGCACCACATTTCCTTCGAAGCGCCCAGTGGCAGCGGCGACCGGCTCACCGTGAAGACGGCCATTTCCGAGATCGCCGGCTCGGAGAGCTTCATTCACGTCGGCTTTGCCGATGCCCGCTGGGTAATGCTGGCGCCCGGCGTCCACGACATCGAACCGGACGCGACCCTTGATGTGTTCGTCGACACCCGTCACCTGATGGCCTTCGGGCCGGATGGCCTGGCGATCGGCGGAACGGCCTGAGGAAGGCGCTGGGAGGAGACCATGGCACGCATCAATCTCGATCATATCCGCCACGCCTATGGCGCCAAGCCGAAGTCGGAGACCGACTACGCGCTGAAGGAAG
>JAPSJG010000463.1 GCA_031178305.1 Sinorhizobium sp. | reverse complement strand
GGTCATCGAGGCGCGCGGGCTGACGAAGCGCTTCGGCGATTTCACCGCCGCCGCCGACATCACCTTCGACATTCCCCGCGGCGAGATTTTCGGCCTTCTCGGCCCGAACGGCGCCGGGAAGTCGACCACCTTCAAAATGCTCTGCGGCCTTCTAAAGCCGAGCGCCGGCGAGGGGCGCGTCGCCGGCTTCGACCTGAGGCGCGACGCGCCCGAGGCGCGCAACCGGCTCGGCTACATGGCCCAGAAATTTTCTCTCTATGGCGACCTGAGCGTCTTCCAGAACCTGAATTTCTTTGCCGGCGTCTATGGGCTTTCCGGCGCGAAAAAACGCGAACGCATCGACCTGATGACGGAAATCTTCGATTTCCGGCCAATCCTCGACATGTCGGCGAAGGACCTGCCGCTCGGGCTCAAGCAGCGGCTGGCACTTGCCTGTGCCGTGCTGCACGAGCCGGAGGTGCTCTTTCTCGACGAGCCGACCTCCGGCGTCGATCCGATCACCCGACGGGAATTCTGGACCCATATCAATGGACTCGTGGAAAAGGGCGTCACCGTGCTCGTCACCACCCATTTCATGGACGAGGCGGAATATTGCGACCGCATTTCGCTGATCTATCGCGGCCGGTCGATCGCTCTCGGTTCGCCCGACGAGATGAAGGCGCGCATTGCCGGCAGGGACCTTCCCGATCCGACGATGGAGGACGCCTTCGTCGCCCTCATCCAGGCCTCTGAGGCGGAGGAGGCGGGATGAGGGTCAAGGCGTGGAGCGATCGGGGGCGCGGTGGCAGCAGCCGGCGTTTCATCGCCCTTATGCGCAAGGAAAGCTATCAGATCCTGCGCGATCCGAGCAGCACCCTGATCGCCTTCATCTTGCCCATGATCCTGCTCTTCCTCTTCGGTTATGGCGTTTCGCTCGACACCGCCCGGACGCGGATCGGCCTCGTGGTCGAGGAGGAAACGCCGCTTACGCGCGACCTCGCGGCGAGTTTTGCAGCGTCGCGTTATTTCGCTGTCGCCGAGGGCCGGGACCGCCGCGAATTCGCGGGTGAGCTCGTGCTCGGCCGCGTGCGCGGGATCGTGGTGGTCCCCGCAAGCTTCGCCGCCGACCATTCGGCGGGACGCCACCCGGCGATCCAGGTGATCGTCGACGGTTCCGATCCGAATACCGCGAACTTCGTGCAGAACTATGCGCAAGCTGCGGCTGCCAATTGGGAGCGCCAGCGGTCGAGCGAGGGACAGGCCAAGCCGCCGGCGATTGCCGTCGAACAGCGCTTCTGGTTCAATCCACAGCTGGCGAGCCGCAATTTCCTTGTCCCGGGCTCGATTGCAATCATCATGACGCTTGTGGGGACGCTGCTCACTTCGCTCGTCATTGCACGCGAATGGGAGCGCGGCACGATGGAGGCGATGATGGCGACCCCCGTCACGGCCGCGCAGCTGCTCGCCGGCAAACTCTTGCCCTATTTCATTCTCGGGCTTGCCTCGATGACGCTTTGCGTGCTGCTCGCGGTCTTCCTCTTCGGTGTGCCTTTCCGCGGATCGGTCCTGGCTCTTTACGTGCTCTCGGCCAGCTTCCTGATGCCGGCGCTCGGGCAAGGATTGCTGATCTCGGCCGCCACCAAGAACCAGTTCCTGGCCTCGCAGCTTGCGCTGATCTCCGGCTTTCTGCCGTCTTTCCTGCTTTCCGGTTTTCTCTTCGAGATTAATTCGATGCCGACCGTAATCCAATGGATCACCTATATCGTGCCGGCGCGCTACCTCATCCCCAGCCTGCAGACAGTCTTCCTCGCCGGCGACCTCTGGCCGATGTTCGGACGCGCGGTCGCGGTCATGCTTGCGATCGGCAGCGTCTTCTTCCTGCTTGCCGCCCGCAGCACCAGAAAGAGGATCGGCTGACATGTGGTGGGCGCGACTGAAAGCGTTAATCATCAAGGAGCTGCTGGCAGTGCTGCGCGATCCCAAGGCTCGCCTAATCCTGGTCGGCCCGCCGGTCATCCAGCTGCTTGTCTTCTCCTATGCCGCGACACTGGAGGTGAAGAACGTCGACCTCATGGTGCTGAACCGCGACAGCGGCTATTGGGGCCAGGAACTGGTGCAGCAGATCGGCGGCTCTCCCACCTTTCGCTCGATCAGCCTGGCGAGCAGCCCTAACGAAGTGCGCCAGGCGATCGACAGCCAACGGGTGCTGGCGGCGCTGGAGATCGGCCCCAGCTTCTCGCGCGACATAGAGGCGGGACGGCCGGCGGAAGTGCAGGTGATCCTCGACGGGCGGCGCTCCAATGCCTCCCAGATCGTCTCCGGCTATCTCAGCCGCATCACCGGCGCCCTCGCCGCCGAGACACCGGCCGGACAGCGCGCGGCCTCCACGGCGATCACGGCCGAGGCGCGCAATTGGTTCAACCCCAACCTGACCTACCAGTGGTTCATGGTGCCCAACCTCGTCGCCAGCATCGCGCTCTTGATCGGCCTCATCGTCACTGCACTGTCCGTCGCCCGCGAACGCGAGCTCGGCACCTTCGATCAGCTGATCGTCTCGCCGCTGCGCACGCACGAGATTCTCCTGGGCAAGCTCATCCCGCCGATGATGATCGGGCTCTTCCACATCACGATCTATATCCTCGCCGCGGTCTTCGTCTTCGGCGTGCCGCTGCGTGGGTCCCTGTTCCTGCTCTACGGCAGCGCGATCTTCTATCTCGCCGCGGTCGTCGGCGTCGGCCTCTTCATCTCGGCGCTCTCCATGACGCAGCAGCAGGCGATTCTCGGCGCATTCCTTTTCATGGTGCCGGCGATGCTGCTTTCCGGTTTTGCGACCCCGATCGAGAACATGCCGGCCTGGCTACAGCCGGTGACGTTTATCAATCCGCTGCGCTACTTCCTTGTGATCGTCAAAGGCGTGTTCCTCAAAGACCTGCCGCTTGCCGAGGTCGCGCGCCAGACCGTGCCGCTCTGCCTGATCGCCGTCGTCACGCTCTCGTCGGCCGCTTGGCTCTTCCGCCGGCGACTGGAGTGAGTATCAGATAACGCGGATCGGGCCGGGGTAACGCCCTACGATTTCGTCCGAAGTGATCAAACATAAGCCTTCGACGATGGTCTGGGCTATGAGTATGCGATCTCCATCCGATCGAAATCGTCCGGAACTCTGATCTGGCCCGCGAGAAAGCCAAGGCTCAAGTGGCGGCCAAACGCCAGGTATCACCTGGCTATGAACCCCCTGATCGCCGCGATCTCGTTCTGGCGGATATCGTGACCGCCCGAATGCCATTCGAGCGCGACTACCGCCTTCTGCGATGTGAAACAGTCGGCGAGTGCCTGCGTCAGCGGCGCCGGGCAG
>JAPSJG010000462.1 GCA_031178305.1 Sinorhizobium sp. | reverse complement strand
CTTGCTCTTGCGCTGGCGCGGACGGTTACTCGCCTTCACTGCCAGCCGGAGCGCGCTCTTCAGCGACGGCGCGCCGAATGCGCCGGTGAAACCGCGCCAACGGGTGAGGATCGACCAGGAGGTCAGCTTCCGCCGCACCGTGCCCGGCGCGTGCGGTCCGTCGGACCTCAGCAGGCGCTCGGCACGCAACCCGACCTCGACGTTCGCCGGCATGCCATGGCTCGGATCCTCAGCGCGCTTGACCGGATCCCAGAGATGATGCGCGACGAACTTTAGCAGCAGCGCTTCCGGCGCCGGCCAGGGGAGGGGGTCACCGGTGGCGAGGCGGCACCAGGCCTCGAGGTAACCGAGGTCGGAGGCCAGCGCGCGTAGCGTATTCTCGCCCATGCCCTCCTGCGCCAGATGCTTGAGTGTGGCGACGTCGTCGTTAGTCAGCAACGCGGCGAGCTGGCCGCGGCGGTCGAAAGGCAGGATGGCGTCGAGCGCGTCGAGTTCTTCGGCGCGTCGGTGTACCGCTTGGCTGTCCGATTCCGCCGCTCTATGTTTGTCGATCATTTCGGGCTTGGTTGGCAATTGTCCCTCAACCGGATGATGCCGGGTGAATTTTCAGGTCCGTCTGGCCAAAATCGTTCCCCTTGAACAACAGCGGCGCCTTGGCGATCCTCGCAACAGCATAGGAAAAACAGTCGCCCATGTTGAGCGTGGCCGGATGGCGACCTTTACCGAAGCGGTCAAACGCTCTTTCCGCTTCTCGGTAGTGCGCCTCGTCGAAAGCAATCGCCGCGACGTTGGGCAGCTGGACGAGCTGATCGACAATGTCGGAAGAGTTGGGAAAGCCTTTGCCTGTCAGCACCATACGCACCTCCAGCAGCGTAGGCCAGCCGATCGCAATCGACTCTCGGCCGACCAACGCCGTGAATCGTTCGGCCTCCGGCTCTGCAAGCGCCATCGCCATAATGACCGACGTATCGACAGCGATCATCGCGGCAAACCGTGTTCGTCGTAGAAATCGTCATGCGCGGAGGTCGTGCCGGCCGGGACCGCACGCCGGCCTTCGGCCATCAAACCCGACAGGACATCGATCGGCGTCCGGGCAGACTGCTGGCGTAGTTCCAGATCGTAGTGCTCGAGCGCCTGCTCGACGAGCCTGTTGATCGGCTGACCCGTGCGGCGCGCCAGCGCGTGCGCCAGATCCCGGGCCTTGGTGCTGCGGACGGACAGTTGCGGTTCGGACATTTGCGTTTCCTCGATCGAATCCCTTCGAAGATAACGATTTTGGCTCCAGATGGCAAGGAAACCACCTTTAGATGGCTCACTATCGATACTGGGTCCCTATCGATAATGAAAAGCAGAGGAAAAGGGGGTCTGGCTGACGGAAAGATGTTCGGAATTAGCTTCCGTTAGCGGAAATACGAACGTTGATTCATATGGTTAATTGTTCATGAAGAAGCACGAAATCGCCAGGGAGGAAGCATCGCGGTCGCCGGCACTCAGTCTGTTGACGTTTCGCCCCTAAGAACATATCATGAACATATGGTAAGACTATGCACACGCGACAAGCTGGCGATCCTTTCGGACGCGGCGAAATACGATGCCTCCTGCGCCTCCTCCGGCACGGCGAAACGGAATTCGCGCAGCTCGGGCGGAATTGGCTCCACCGAGGGCATGGGCATTTGCCATTCTTATGCGCCGGACGGCCGCTGCATCTCGCTGCTGAAGATCCTTCTCACCAATTTCTGCATATATGACTGCAGCTATTGCATAAACCGCTCGTCCTCGAATGTCCGCCGGGCTCGCTTCACGGTCGATGAGGTCGTGAAGCTGACCGTCACCTTCTACAAGCGCAACTATATCGAAGGTTTGTTTCTGTCCTCGGGCGTAATCCGCTCGCCCGACGAGACCATGGGCGAACTCGTCGAAGTGGCCCGCCGGCTGCGCGAGGAGGAGAACTTCGCTGGCTACATCCACCTGAAAGCAATTCCTGAATGCTCTCACGGATTGCTCGATGCGGCGGGCCGTTATGCCGACCGTCTTTCGATCAACATCGAGCTACCGACCGACGAAGGTTTGAAAAAGCTTGCGCCCGAAAAGCGCCCGGAGACGATCAGGTTATCCATGGCGGCGTTGCGCTCGAAGATCGAGGAGAAGTCCGAACCGACTCTGGAAACGAGGAAGCGCCAGCGTTTCGCGACGGGCGGGCAGTCCACGCAGATGATCATAGGAGCGGATGCAACGCCCGACGCCGGCATCCTGCAGGCCAGCGCCCGGCTCTACGGCAGCTATCGCCTGCGCCGCGTCTACTATTCCGCCTTCAGCCCGATCCCTGACGCCTCGTCTTCGCTGCCGCTGCAAAAACCGCCGTTGATGCGCGAGCATCGGCTCTACCAAGCCGACTGGCTGATGCGCTTTTACGGCTTTGCGCAGGGCGAAATTCTGGATGGGCGGCCCGACGGAATGCTCGACCTTGAGATCGACCCCAAGCTCGCCTGGGCGCTCCGGCACCGCGCCATATTTCCCGTCGACGTGAACCGAGCGGACCGCGAAGCGCTGCTGCGTGTGCCCGGTCTCGGCGCGAAGGTCGTCACGCGTATTCTGGAAACGCGCAGATACCGCCGCCTGCGCCTTGAAGACCTGGGGCGGCTTTGCCACTCCGTGGCTAAGGTCAGGCCCTTCATCGTCGCTGAGGGATGGTCACCGGGAGGGCTGACCGATCAGCCCGCGCTGCGCGAGAAGATTGTCTCCTCCTCCTGCGAGCAGCTTTCGCTGTTTTGACCATGCAGAACGCGCTTTTCGGCCTTGCCCCCTACACAGTGCGTTTGGCCTACCAAACGGGCTTTGCCGGCTGGCGGGACGTCGCCCGTCGCTTGGCGATCGCCGGTGTGCGACCGGAAGAGGTGGCGTGGGAGATTGGCGGCGACGCCGGCGGTATCTCCCCGTCTTTGAGGGAAGAGTGTAAGGGGGGGCGGCACCAAACAGTAGCGCAACCAACCCGCCCCGCCGCGACCCTCACCGTGTCTCGCGACTTCGTCGAGCGCGCCGAAACCGTCTTCTGCCACAGCAATCCCGAGCGCTTCGCACTGCTCTATCGCATGCTCTGGCGGATGCGCTTAAAGCCGGCGCTGCTCAAGATTGCCTCCGATCCTGACGTCAGGCGCTTCGAGGCGATGGAGAAGGCTGTCCGCCGGGACATCCACAAAATGCGCGCCTTCGTACGTTTCCGGAAGATTGGCGAAGGCGGAGACGAACGATACGTCGCCTGGTTCGAGCCGGAGCATTTCATCGTCGAGCGCAACGCGCCCTTCTTCGTCCGCCGCTTCACCGGAATGCGTTGGTC
>JAPSJG010000461.1 GCA_031178305.1 Sinorhizobium sp. | reverse complement strand
ATCGCGCCGGACGAGACCACCTTCGACTATATCAAGGACCGGCCGCGCGCGCCCAAGGGCAAGGCCTGGGACATGGCGCTCGAATACTGGAAGACGCTGCACACGGACGAGGGCGCCCATTACGACCGCGTTGTCGTGCTCGACGCCGCCAACCTGCCGCCGATCGTCTCCTGGGGTTCCTCGCCGGAGGACGTCGTCTCCGTCCAGGGCGTCGTTCCGAACCCGGACGATATCCAGGACGAGACGAAACGCACTTCGAAGTGGCGTGCCCTCGACTATATGGGCCTGAAGCCGGGCACGAAGATCACCGACATCGCCATCGACCGCGTCTTCATCGGCTCCTGCACCAATGGCCGCATCGAGGACCTGCGCGCCGTCGCCAAGGTCGTCGAGGGCCGCAAGGTCGCCCCGACCGTCTCGGCGATGATTGTGCCTGGCTCCGGCCTCGTGAAGGAGCAGGCGGAAGCGGAAGGCCTCGACAAGATCTTCAAGGAGGCCGGCTTCGACTGGCGCGAACCCGGCTGTTCCATGTGCCTGGCGATGAACGACGACCGGCTGAAGCCGGGCGAGCGCTGCGCCTCGACGTCGAACCGCAACTTCGAAGGCCGCCAGGGCTTCAAGGGACGTACGCACCTGGTCTCGCCCGCCATGGCCGCCGTGGCCGCGATCGCAGGCCACTTCGTCGACATCCGCGAGTGGAAATAAGCGTGTTCTGAGCCTTCCGGCTTTCGGGACTACCCTCTCAAGCCCTTAGGTTCACCCTCCCCAACCCCTCCCCACAAGGGTGAGGGGCTTTCCGTGCTGCGCCGCTCCGTCCATTCTTCACCGTTGCCGCAACCTTGCCGGGACCGGGGATTCAGGGGAAGGCGCCGCGGGTGCCGAGCCTCTCCCCTTGTGGGGAGGGGTTGGGGAGGTAGTTAGCCCTTCCCGCTTCTTCGGGAGACAAGCGGCCCTGACGGTGCGACAATGGTCGGGTCCCCTACAGCGCCGCGCGTCCTATCAGACGCGCAAAGGCCGCTGCAGCACCTTGAGTTGCTGCATGTCTTTGTCCTTGAATCGAGGTCGGTTTAAGGAGACATGCAGTAGTCATAGACGAAGAACAGCCATGTCCGATCACGACAAACCGGCAAAGCGCCGCCTTATGCTGCTCCGCCATGCCAAATCCGCCTGGCCGGAAGGCGTTGCCGATCATCGCCGGCCGCTTGCCGAGCGCGGACGCAAGGCGGCGCCGATGATCGGCGCCTACATGGCCGAACACGGGCTCATTCCGGACCTCGCGCTCGTTTCGACGGCGCGGCGGGCCCAGGAAACCTGGGAGCTTGTCGCCGAAGCCCTGCCGGCAAGAGTCGAAGCCCGCGATGCAGTCGGCATTTATGAGGTCGCCGCCCCGGCCATTCTCAAGGTCATACGCGGCGTGGAGCCGTCAGTGCGCGACCTTCTGCTCGTCGGGCACAATCCGGGAATGGCGGAGCTGGCGCTGCTGTTGGCCGGAAGCGGCAGGGAACTGCCGCGTCTGCGTGAGAAATTTCCAACGGCCGGGCTTGCCGTCATCGATTTCGACGTCGAGCAATGGGCGGATGTCGCCGCCGGCACAGGCCGCCTCGCCCGCTTTGTCACGCCGCGCAAGCTCGAGGCCAAATGAGGGTTGGAGCGTCAGAGGACCTTTACTGCCATCCCAGCACGCATGTGCCGGATCATCCGCCTCATTGCCGGCAGGCTGACGCCGATGCAGCCTTGCGTTGGCTGGTAGCCGGGCCGAATGAGATGGAAGAAGATTGCCGAGCCCTTATGGCGACGCCTCGATGAGATGTTCCAGTCCATGACAAGGCAGATGTCATAAAGCCCATCATCGCGCATCATGTGCTCGTGGCTCGCGGCAAACGGTGCCCTGACCGGGCGATTGTAGCAGGCATGGTTCGGCGCGTCGCACCAGAGCATGCCGCGGCGGATCGCCCTGATTGGCAACGGGGACGGTGGCAAGTAGACGCGGTCGCGACGCGTATAGCCGCCGATCAGCTTCATTGTCCCGCGTGGCGTCGCCCCATCGCCTTCCCGCTTCAGGACGCTGATGCCGCTTCGCCCGATCGCCGCCTCGACGGTTCTGCCGCCGAATTGCACGAGCGCCCGTTTGGGGTCTCGCGGAGCGGCTCTGACGATGATCGATTTCGATCTTACTCCCGACTTTTTCTTGCGCTTCATTCTCACAGATAATTGCCTTGCCGTGATCTCGCCGCGACCATAAGCACGATGCCATATATAAGGCCCTAACCGCCCGTCGCGCTTGCCAATAGCGGCATTTGAGATAGTTTTGAATCAGGAAGTAAACAGGAATTGTCCCCATGGCGACTCGCACCATCCTCCTTGTCGACGATGACGATGACCTGCGTGAGACGTTGATAGAACAGCTTTCTCTCTACGAGGAGTTCGAGCTTCTGCAGGAAGCGACCGCCGGCAAGGGTATCCAGACGGCACGCGCCCGCCAGGTGGATCTCCTTATCATGGATGTCGGCTTGCCGGACATGGACGGGCGCGAGGCGGTGAAGCTTCTGCGCAAGGGCGGGTTCAAGGCGCCGATCATCATGCTCACCGGCCATGACACCGACTCCGACACGATCCTCGGGCTCGAGGCCGGCGCCAACGACTATGTCACCAAACCGTTCCGCTTCGCCGTGCTGCTTGCCCGCATCCGCGCCCAGCTTCGCCAGCACGAGCAGAGCGAGGATGCCACCTTCAGCGTCGGCCCCTATACGTTCAAGCCAAGCCAGAAGCTGCTCACCATGGAGAACGGCCAGAAGATCCGGCTTACCGAGAAGGAAGCGGCGATCATCCGCTACCTCTACCGCGCCGATCAGAAGGTGGTGACCCGCGACGTGCTGCTTGAGGAAGTTTGGGGCTACAATTCCGGCGTGACGACCCACACACTGGAGACGCATGTCTACCGGCTGCGCCAGAAAATCGAGCGCGACCCTTCCAATGCCGAGATTTTGGTGACAGAGAACGGCGGTTACAAGATCGTTCCCTAGCGCGGGAATTCGCAAAAAGCGGTTCTCAATCCCGCGTCCCGCCCCGCAAACCTGTTTAGCCGGAGTATGCCCGCTTGGCGCTCAATGACGACATTGCGCTTCTCTCCAACATCTCGCTCTTCGCCGATATCAGCGAGGACAAGCTGCGGCTCATCGCCTTCGGGGCCGAGCGCCGCCGGGTCGCCAAGGGCCATGAGCTCTTCCGCGAAGGCGCGCCGGCCGACTGCGCCTATGCCGTCGCATCCGGACGCTTTTCGCTGACCAAGGCGGACGTAGCCGGAAAACCGCAGCCGATCGGGAACGCCGGCAGCGGCGC
>JAPSJG010000460.1 GCA_031178305.1 Sinorhizobium sp. | reverse complement strand
TTGCGAGCGTTTTCCCGTCAGGCGAGATGCCGTGGTCGTTGTTCAACTGACGAGCAAAGCCGGTGTCGATTTCAACGGCATCGGGCGCCCCATCAAGCGCGACACGATAAAGGCGCCCGTCGCCATTAACGATGAGAAAGCGCCCATCGGGCGACCAGTTGGGCGCTTCGACGAGCCGCTCGGTCTGCCACACGACGCGCGTCTCGCCAGCGGCAACGTCGAAGATCTCGACCGAACTGCGCATGACCTATCCCCTGTCGCGAAAGCGGTTGGTAATCGGGTAGCGCCGGTCACGACCGAAATTCTTCTTGGTGATCTTCACGCCCGGCGCCGACTGCCGGCGCTTGTATTCGGCGATGTAGAGCAGGTGCTCGATCCGGTGGACCGTCGCTCCGTCATGGCCGTGGGCGACGATCTCCTCTGTCCCCATCTCCTTTTCCACGAGGCACTCGAGAATGTCGTCGAGCACCGGATAGGGCGGTAGCGAATCCTGGTCGGTCTGGTTCGGGCGAAGCTCGGCGGATGGCGCCTTGTCGATGATGTTCTGCGGAATGACTTCGCCGGAAGGGCCGAGCGCGCCGGCCGGTACGGCGCCATTGCGCCAGCGTGCCAGCGCATAGACCTGCATCTTGTAGAGGTCCTTGATCGGGTTGAACCCGCCATTCATGTCGCCGTAGAGCGTGGCATAGCCGACCGACATTTCCGACTTGTTGCCGGTTGTCACCACCATCGAGCCGAACTTGTTGGAGATCGCCATCAGTATCGTCCCGCGCGTGCGGCTCTGCAGGTTCTCCTCGGTGATACCGGGTTCCGTGCCTTCGAACATGTCGGAGAGCGCATCGAAGAAACCTTCGACCGGCCCTTCGATTGCAACGGTGTCATAATGGCAACCGAGCGCCTTGGCGCAGGCCGCGGCGTCGGTGAGTGAAACCTCGGACGTATAACGATAGGGCAGCATAACCGTGCGGACGCGCTCCGCGCCGAGCGCATCGACCGCAAGCGCGGCGCAGACGGCCGAGTCGATGCCGCCAGAAAGCCCGAGCACGACAGACTTGAAGCCGTTCTTGTTGACGTAGTCGCGAAGCCCGAGCATGCAGGCGCGATAATCCGCCTCCTCGCTTTCCGGCAGATGCGAGCGGTGCCCGTCGCGCGAGACCCACCCATCCCCGGTCCTCGTCCACTCGGAAATCGAAAGCGCTTCCGCGAACTGGCTCATCTGGAAGGCTAGCGACTTGTCCGCATTGAAGGCGAAGCTCGAACCATCGAATACCAGTTCATCCTGGCCGCCGAGCTGGTTTGCATAGATCATCGGCAGCCCGGTCTCGATCACCTGTTTCAACACGACCTGGTGGCGCACGTCCACCTTGCCGCGATGGTACGGCGAGCCGTTTGGCGAAAGCAGAATCTCGGCCCCGCTTTCGGCGAGAGTTTCGCAGACGCCGAGTTCGCCCCATACGTCCTCGCAGATCGGGATGCCGATGCGCACGCCGCGGAAGTTGACGGGTCCGGGCATTTCTCCGGCATTGAAAACCCGCTTTTCGTCGAACTCGCCGTAGTTCGGCAGATCCACCTTGTCGCGGATGGCGATGATCTTGCCTGCGTCCAGCACGGCCACGGAGTTGTGCCGGTGCTCGGGTGCCTGGCGCGGAAAGCCGATGATGACCCCCGGACCGCCATCGGCAGTGTCTTCGGCAAGCCTGTCGACCGCCTTTTGACAGGCTTTCAGGAATGCCGGTTTCAGCACGAGGTCTTCCGGCGGATAACCGGAAATGAAGAGCTCCGTGAACAGAAGAAGATCGGCGCCCTGACGCGCCGCCTCGGCCCGCGCCTCGCGCGCCCTGGCGAGATTGCCGGCGATGTCACCGACGGTTGGATTGAGCTGGGCCACGGCGATCCGTAGCGTCGAAGGTGCGGCGGTCTGTGTCGTCATGGCAGGCCTGTCGGTGGTTTCTCAAGAAAGAAGTGCGTCCGGCGATAGGACCCCTTCTTATCTTATACCGCGGTAAAAAACCTACCCGCAATCACAGTCAACATCGAATAGGCGGAAAAATCCAGCGTTTTCCGGCCTTTACGCGGCAGGATTCGCTCTTGCTGCAGCCGGAACAAAGAAGCCCGGCCACCGTTCTGGCTATTCATCCCCCGTTCAAGATGACGGGCGTATGACGCTACTATGAAACTTTTATGAATTTTTGGAGAGGCTGTTGGCCACCGTCAAATCCACTGCCGTGAAGGGTTCTCAGGTCTATGTCGAGAGACAGAGCTTTTCCACCCGACACTCCAGAACGCTGGCCGGCGCGCGCAGCACGTTATTCTCGCTTCTGCTGGCGATTGCGCTCGTCTTCGCGATCGAAATCGTCATGCGCCAGTCATTCTCCGAGACTATCGCCTATCTCACCGATCCGGCGCGGCCCGCCTGGACCGCCGTCGGGGTCTTCTTTCTAATCCTGCTCGCATTCGACGCCCTCTTCGCCCGTGAGCACAAGGCCGCTGTGCTGGTTGCGCCGCTCGCCGTTCTGCCCGCCTTCGTCAGCCAGCAGAAGCAGGTCTTTCTGTCCGATCCGCTTTATCCAACAGATTTCCTCTTCGGCCGACAGATCATGGAACTGATGCCCGTTCTCGTGAAGGATCGGCCGTGGACCGCGGTCGGTGTGGTAGTCGGGCTTTTGGCGGCGATCATGGTGATCGGCCTGTTGCTGCGATATGCCTGGCGCAATTTCCCCAGGCTCACGCACAGGGAACGGCTCGCCCGTGTCGTTTTCGCGGTGCCGATGCTCATCGCCTTCTGGAACGTCATGGACTACACGCAGTTCTCGTGGATCCGCGATCGGCTGCGGGTCACCCCGATCATGTGGGACCAGAAAGAGAACTACAGGCATAACGGCTTCGCCATCGCTTTCATGATCAATCTGCCCATGGCCAATGTCAGTGCGCCGGCTGGCTATATGGCGGATGCGATCGATCGTATTCCGGTCAAACCGCTCCCGGCCGGAACCACGCACCGCAGCAAACCGGACGTCATCGTGCTGATGAGCGAATCCTTCTGGGATCCGACGCTGCTGCCGAAGGTGAAGCTCACGCCCGATCCGATGCCGACCGTGCGCGAACTGCAGGGGGGCACCGTCTTCTCGCCCGAGTTCGGCGGCATGACGGCCAATGTTGAATTCGAAGCGCTGACCGGCTTCTCGAACGCTTTCCTGCCCTATGGCAGCATCCCGTATCAGCAATATATCCGCAATCCGATCCCATCGCTCGCCACCTTCTTCCGCGGCGAGGGATATGCCGCCCGTGCAATCCATCCTTTCCAGGGCTGGTTCTGGAATCGGACGGCGGTCTACAAGTCCTTTG
>JAPSJG010000459.1 GCA_031178305.1 Sinorhizobium sp. | reverse complement strand
GCGGCTCGGCGCTCGCAAGGTTTACGAGACGGCCGTCATGCTCCAACAGGATCTGGCCTTCGTCGACACCGTAATTGCCGTAGAGCATCTTCAGGATCGAGCTCTTGCCGACACCCGAAGGGCCGCCGAGCACGACGCATTCGCCGGCCTTGACCGAGAAGGAGACATCGGCGACCACCGGCAGGCGGACTCCGTCCCGTAAGTGCATGGTGAAACTCTTGGCGACTTCTGAGACAACGAGCGGAGTAGCCATGGCTTTTACTTTCCTTTGCGCATGATCTTGTCCGAAAACCGGGTTCCAATTTTCGGGATCATGCGTCACACCTGCAGGATTGAGGAAACGAGAAGCTGCGTGTAGGGCTCGCGCGGGTCGTCGAGCACCCGATCGGTCAGCCCCTGTTCGATGACGGCGCCATCCTTCATCACCATCATCCGGTGCGACAGGAGCCTTGCTACGGCGAGGTCGTGCGTGACGATGATCGCCGCGAGCCCCAGGTCGTGGACAAGCCCGCGCAGGAGGTCGAGCAGGCGCGCCTGCACGGAGACGTCGAGCCCGCCGGTCGGCTCGTCCATGAAGACGAGGCATGGTGAGGTGACGAGATTGCGGGCGATCTGCAGGCGCTGGCGCATGCCGCCGGAAAAGGCGCGCGGCTGGTCGTCGATCCGCTCCTCATCGATCTCGACTCGGGTGAGCCAGTCCTTGGCGGTTGCGCGGATCTTGCCGTAATGCCGGTCGCCGATCGCCATCAGCCGCTCGCCGACATTGGCGCCGGCCGATACCGTCATCCTGAGCCCGTCGGCCGGGTTCTGGTGAACGAAGCCCCAATCGGTGCGCATGAGGAAGCGGCGTTCCGCCTCACCCATGCGGGCAAGATCGCGATATTGCCCGTCGCGCATGTGGTATTCGACAATGCCGGAGGTCGGCATCAGCCGGGTCGACAGGCAGGAAAGCAGCGTGGTCTTGCCGGAGCCGGATTCGCCGACGACGGCGAGCACCTCGCCCGGATAGAGTTCGAAGGAGACATTGCGGCAACCGATGCGGCTACCGTAGAATTTCGAGACGTCGTTGACTTTGAGCAGCGGCACGGCGTTCATTCGGCGGCCTCCCGTTGAGCGAGCATCGGTCCGGCATGGCCATGCGCACGCCGGTCTTCGCAATGGTCGGTGTCGGAGCAGACGAACACGCGGCCGCCCTTGTCATCGAGCACCACCTCGTCGAGATAGACGTTCTCGGCGCCGCATAGCGCGCAAGGCCTGTCGAATTTCTGGATCTCGAAGGGATGGTCCTCGAAATCGAGGCTGACGACTTGGGTGTAGGGTGGCACCGCATAGATTCGCTTCTCGCGGCCGGCGCCGAAGAGCTGCAGCGCCTCCGACATGTGCATCTTCGGATTGTCGAATTTTGGCGTCGGCGACGGGTCCATCACATAGCGTTCCTCGATCTTCACCGGATAGGCGTAGGTCGTGGCGATATGGCCGCTGCGGGCGATATCCTCGTAGAGCTTCACATGCATGAGGCCGTATTCCTCGAGCGCATGCATCTTGCGCGTCTCGGTCTCGCGCGACTCGAGGAAGCGCAGGGGCTCCGGAATCGGCACCTGATAGACGAGCGTCTGGCCCTCCTTCAGCGGCTCCTCGGGGATGCGGTGACGTGTCTGGATGATCGTCGCCTCCTTCGTCTTCGTGGTGACGGTGACATTGGCGACCTTCTGGAAGAAGGCTCGGATCGAGACCGCATTGGTGGTGTCGTCGGCGCCCTGGTCGATGACTTTCAGCACATCGTCCGGTCCGAGGATGGAGGCGGTCACCTGTACGCCGCCGGTGCCCCAGCCATAGGGCATCGGCATTTCACGCGAAGCGAAGGGCACCTGATAACCGGGAATGGCGATCGCCTTCAGGATTGCGCGGCGGATCATACGCTTCGTCTGTTCGTCGAGATAGGCGAAGTTGTAGGTGGCAAGGTCGTTCATTCGGCGGCCTCCTTCATACCGTCGCGGGCGGCCACATTTCGCGGCGCATACGCCTAACCAGGTCGAGTTCCGCCTGGAAATCGACGTAATGCGGCAGCTTCAGATGCTCGACGAAACCCGTTGCCTGGACGTTGTCCGCGTGCGAAATCACGAATTCCTGGTCCTGGGCCGGCGCGACGATGTCCTCGCCGAATTCTTCGGTCCTGAGCGCCCGGTCGACGAGCGACATGGACATCGCCTTGCGCTCGCTCTGCCCGAAGACGAGACCGTAGCCGCGGGTGAATTGCGGCGGCTCATTGACCGAGCCTTTGAACTGGTTGACCATCTGGCACTCGGTGACGCGGATCACTCCAAGCGATACTGCAAATCCGAGCTCCGGCAGGTCGAGTTCGACCTCGACCTCGCCGATCCGGATCTCGCCGACAAAAGGATGGGTGCGGCCGTAGCCGCGCTGGGTCGAATAGGCGAGCGCAAGGAGGAAGCCTTCGTCGCCGCGGGCGAGCGCCTGAAGGCGGAGGTCGCGAGGCATCGGGAATTCCATCGGCTCGCGGGTGAGGTCGCCCGGCACATGGCCCTCCGGCATCGTCCCGTCGCCCTCGATCAGACCGTCGCTGTCGAGGATGTCGGAAACGCGCATCACCACTTCTCCCGGCTCCTTCAGGGCTGGTTCGGCGACAGCTCGGTCGCCGAGCAGCGACGGGTCGATCAGGCGGTGGGTATAGTCGAAAGTCGGGCCGAGGAGCTGACCGCCCGGCAAGTCCTTGTAGGTTGCCGAGATGCGCCGCTCGATCTTCATCCTGGTCGTGTGGATCGGCTCGGAATAGCCGAAGCGGGGCAGGGTGGTGCGGTAGGCACGCAGGATAAAGATCGCCTCGATCATGTCGCCGCGCGCCTGGCGCACGGCAAGGGCGGCAAGCGAGCGATCGTAGAGCGAGGCTTCCGCCATCACCCGGTCGACGGCGAGCCCGAGCTGTTCCACGACCTGCTCGATGGTGATCGATGGCAGCGCTCGGTCGCCGCGGCGGCGATCGGCAAGGAGGCGATGGGCGTTGGCGATGGCGGCTTCCCCGCCCTTGACGGCTACGTACATGCTTTCACCCCTCGATCGACAATCTGGTGGTGCGCGGAAGGCAGAGAACGCTCTCTTCGGCCGTGAGCACCAGATCGATGCCGCGCGGGAAGAGAGCGAGGTTTGCAGCCCAAAGGTCGAGGAAGAGGCCGGGCAATCCCCTCGGCGCAATGACGGCTGCGTTCTTGATTCCCGGTCCGCAAGCGACGAAGGGCCGGCCCCCCGTCAGCGCTTCCACCTCGAGGATCAGCGTCGTCGAGCGGTCGGGATATTCCGGCGTGCCGAGAGCGAACTGGTCGAAGCCCGGCATGGCGCCGT